>CAMOCU010000001.1 GCA_946610835.1 uncultured Clostridia bacterium
CGGGAACGTATTCGTTGGGGCAGATTATCGCAGGTGATGCAAGCCAGTCGCCGTGAAATCCCATAAAGGGCATGCTCAGCGCAGTTTCGGCGCCGTTCAAATTGGACAGGCGGATATAACCCTCTACATAAAATCCGTTGGTAAACACTTGCGCATTGTGCGCCAGTTCGGCGGCATCCAGCGAGACTGTCAGCGTGATCGTGCGCGTTTCGCCCGGATGCAGGGTAAAGCTGCGGGGCATATTGCCGGAGACGATCGTGTAGCTCAGCGGAACACTTTTGCGGTTGATCACAGGCGTTTCAGTCAGCACGCCGGAATAGTTGTCAAAATCCCGCGAAATCTCGTAATCGTCGGTGATCACATCCAGATCCAGATGATCATAACGCACATCCTTGTCGGAAACGTTTTTGACCGTGAAGGCCATATCGAAAGTGTCCTCTATTCCGTCGCCGAGATTCAGCGCCGTATGACCGCTTTTGTCGGTCAAAACCGCGTTGGCTGCCGCGGCACGACCGATATGGATCAGACCGGCGCCCACAGCGCGCGGTGAAGCGGCAACGCCGTCCGCCACGACCGGCTCAGCGGTGGACATGAGCAGATTTTCCATCAGATCGGCGCGCTCCGCAGCAGGGAGAGAAGGATACTTTTTCTCCATACTCTGTCGAAGCAGCGCGGCTGCGCCGGTTACATGAGGCGACGCCATGGATGTGCCGCCCATAAATTCGTACATTCCGCCTGTGATTGCGGAAAGGATAGTGCCGCCCGGCGCGGCCATGTCAACCGTCATACGCAAATCGTCGCTCACACCGTAGCTGCTGAAGTCGCTGACCTGCGGCTGCGCGGCGGGTGCGGAATGGTACTGTGCGAATTCCGTTGTGATAAATTGTGATTTGCTGTGATACAGACGGTAAGCGTCCAGATCGGCAACAACCACAACTTCGATATCGCCGCTGTAAGAAACTGTTGCTGCCAAATCAAACAGGGATTCCGGAACGATCAGACCAAGGATACCTTTGTTTGCAATTTTGAGGATATAGGCATTGACATCGCCTGTAACATCATAAATCAGGGCGATTTTTCCTTTCAAATCGCCGGGAAGACCCCATTTTGCCACGGGAGCAAGCGTGCCTTCCGCAGGGAAGTTGTAGGTTGATGCAAGGCTCAAAACACTCTTGCCCTCGTCGTAATGCAGTGCCTTGACGCCGACTTTGGCGGATTCAGAATACAGATTTTCCACCGAGGCAATACTCGAAGCATCCGGGATACCGTTCGGAATACCGTTGGTTCCGTTGTCCGGCAGCTGCGTGAATGTGTTGGTGATGGCAGAATTGCCGGCCGCGGCACAAACCAGAATACCGTTCTCACGCGCATTGGTGACTGCCTCGCACAGCAGCGCGTGCGCCGGATCGTTGGGAATTTCAAATTCCATCCCGACGCTCATGTTCATGGCTGCGATGTCAAATTTGGCGGCATCGTCAATAGCGGAAAGCAGATTGCCCAGAAAGATCTCGTTGTCAATGACGTTGATTTTGAACATCAGCACCTGCGCTTCGGGTGCCACGCCTTCGATCGAGCTGCTGTTGCCTGCGGCGATACCGCTGACGTGTGTGCCGTGATCCGGCGCAGCATCATTGAGATCGTTCACTTCCACATCTTTATCGTAATAATCGTATGCGAAAGGTACCTTTGCGCTTTTGTACACGTCGTCCGCGCGGACGCCTTCGGTGTGCAGTGAAGTGTCCCGGATGATGGCGGCAATGTCGTCCTTGGAATACTTCGCTGCGCTTTCGTCTGTCAGCGTCATGGCTTCATGATCCCATTGAAATCCGCCGTCAATTACGGCGACTGCCGTACCCGCGCCGTCGTATCCGAGCGCGCGCATCTCATCCGCGCCGATCATATCAACTGAGCCCAGACGCGCACCGCTGCCGACCGGCTCGCGTACGGCGCGCACATAACCGATTTCGATTACATCCGTAACGCCATCCAGTGCGCGCAGCTCCGCAGCGTCCCGCCGCTGTGTTTCGATCGTTACGCCGTTGAGCGCATGTGTATAGGTATGCAGTACCTGCGCGTCATCTGTTGCATCCTGTACGGCTTTGACACCGGATCGGACAGCTTTTTGTGTGCGTTTGAGCGCCTTTTGCGCGTCCTGCCCTTTTGCTGCGGCAGCAAGAACGCCATCGCCCTCAAAGCGAACGAACAGCGTCGTCTTTTCCCGGCCGTGCATTCCTTCCGCAACAGCTGACGCAGATACGCTCACACAGCCCAGACACAGGCAGATTGTGAGTAAAACAGCCAAACATTTTTTCATTTCTTTGTCTCCTCTCTAAGTTTTCTACAATCTATCATACTTTTCTTCTCCTGTCAATTCCATACGGATAATCTTAAACGGTTCTGTCGAAACTCTTAAGGAAATCTTAAGGGCTTTACGTCTTAAATACATTGTCAATCAACAGAAAAATCAAAAGAGTGTTACCAATTAGTTACCATTACGCATCACATCAGAGACAATTAACTGCGTTTTTTAGCTGCTCGAGATCTGTATGTGTATATGTAGCGATGTTGACTTTGACATCTTTGTGCCCCATAAGGCGCATGCGCGTTTTTGTGTCGACACCTTTTTTGTTTAGCAGGCTATTATATGTGTGCCGTGTGGAATGCGGGGTTAGCTTTTCTGCATGTCTGGCGGCTATCCCAAGTTCCTCGATCGTTTGATAAAACGCTTTACGAAGCTGCTTTTTTGTATAGGGCACATATCGGCCTCCTTCGCGTCGGCAGAATATCGCGGCCTGATCGTTGGCCAAGTGTTTATCTATGTATTTTTGGATTTTTGGCGGGATCGGAACAACGCGATCTTTTCCGGTATCCGTCTTAGAGCCGCCTGTAAGCGTGTGATTTTTGGAATCATAACTAAACCGTGTAAGAGCACAGAATTCTCCGATTCGCCATCCGGTATAGCACATAACAAGGATCAAATCGGCAATTCCAACGTTCCTTTCCGCAGCTTTCTCCAAATCCAGCAAATCAAGATCGGAAAAGATTTCTTTCTCTTTTTCGTCTTTTTTGGGCAGCACGATATATGACGCATAGTTTTTGTTGATTATATCCTGCTGGATGGCGTACTGCTCCAATCGGCCTGCAAGGAGTTTGATATTGCTGAGGGTTGCGTGGGATCGTCCGCTTTCCATCGCTCGGTCAACGCAAAACTGGAACTGTGCTGTTTTAATCTCTGTAACTTTGTATCGTTTGATCGGCGCAAGCCACTTCCATGCTGCATTGTATACGTATTCCCCCGATTTTCCAATCGTCTTGTACGTTATGGTCGACCAATCCGCAAAAAGCTTTTCAAGCGTAATCTGTGCGTTCGGGGCAGGAGGACACAGCCTATATCGGTACAGTGCTTCGAGTGCTTCTTGTCGCGTTGCGAAATATCCGATGATTTTCCGATTAAAATTACCAAGTTCATCTTCCATTCCCGGCGCTCTGGCAATCCACGGCTTTCTTCGATTTCCGGACAGCTTTGACACCGATCCGCTGCCGTTTGCGTTTCTCTTGTACTTTTTGGGCATAAAAAGACCTGCCTTTCAAAAATTGGTTGCATTTTCCAAAGGCAGGTGATATACTTATATTATCGACCTGCCTTTTAGCTGAGGGTTCGGTTGATATTCATCCGTTCGGTGTTCCCAGCACCGGGCGGTTTTTTATTTCATCTCTGCTTCCTTTTGTATACGTCCTTTATATGTCCTTGTTTTTGCCATAGAATACTCTGCCGCTATCCAAATTCTTTTTGTATGCACACGCTGCGGCTGCGTAGATCAGATCATCATGCAGGCAGTGACCAGCATCGCTGCATTGCTCGAATTTTCCGCAGCATCCGAAAGTCGGAAAGGAAAACGCACTAAGAAATATCGGCTCAAAAGCATCACGTAGAACATCAGCATAGCGAAAAAAATCGACCAACTGTACGCGCCGCCATGGGTCGCTGGGCACATCCATAACCGGGACGTTGTACGCCCGAAGTATTTCTGCAGACTTTTCCGGGAAAGAGACAAATTGAACTTTTGATCCAAGATAGACTCGCGCAAGTGTGGAACAGCCGCTTTGACGGTATACCGTACTTCCATAGGTCATAACCAAATAAGTGATCGGAAGGTCAGCTTGCTTGCCGGTTCCGGGACGTAGCTCTAAAGATATATAGTCAAGATATCGTTGAGGGATAAAGCTTTCAACGGCTTTCAAAACAGCCTCCGCTGATTGTTGCTCAAACAGATTCATACTTATTCCTCCGCGTTATTATGCATTCACTATATCATAGAAAGTCAGCTCATCAATTATATCAATGTCCTGCCCCGCGAGTTTGAGCTTCTCGGCTTTCTTTTGTTTTGAGGATTTTTCTCCGTGAAGAATAGCGTTGTAATCGTTGTTTCCGAGAATCAGATAATTGGTGTTCCTTGTGACGCTGTTATCTAATATACCTCCAAGGTTGACAACAAGCTGCATGGCCTCCTGTCTGACCATCTTTTCAAGGGTACCTGTAAAAACAACGTGTTTTCCAAAGAAAAAACCATCATCATCTATTTCTACAGCAGAGGGAACGATTGTACTGATGTCAATGCCTTTTCTGTAACGCTGTTTTCTTTTTTCTTTTTTCCATAAATCCTCAATCTTCAGATTTTTTTCTGACATTGTGGCTTTTATGGCGTCATACAATTCTTTCGTGGAAATACAATCCGCTAAGGAACGATGCGCGTTGTTGGATAGCCCTAAATATGCAGTCAAATCGGATAATCTGTGATGCTTCAATTCCGGAAAAACTTTTCTGGCAAATTGCATCGTATCCATGTAAACGTTATCGAGCGGTTGTGAGAAGCCCTCGCTAAGAAACCTGATGTCAAAAGAGGTATTGTGCCCGAGAATGACATCGTCACCAAGGAAGGATATTACAGCGTCTTTTACCTCCATAATTGAGGGCATCCCTTTAACCATTTCGTTAGTGATTCCTGTCAATTCGGTAATAAAAGGATCAATCTCATATTCGGGCTGAATTAACTGAGCGTATTGCTCTACAATCTTATTGTCCCTAACACGAAGTATGCCGATTTCAATTACTTCATCATAATAAGCAGACAACCCTGTGGTTTCGGTGTCTAAAACACAATAATCATCAATTATTTTTTTGGTGTAATTTGTGTTCCCCATCTTTACGAAAATCTTCCTCTCTCACATATCGAATTGTACACGAACAACTTTACCGAGCACTTTCACGTTAGTTTCGCGCAGATCGTATTCCTGTACTTCATGAGCCGGATTCGTAGACAAAGGGATCAAGTATACAATGTTGCCAGTGCGAATGAACTTTTTGACTGTCGCATCGCTATCTCCTACAAGAACGATGGCAATCTCGCCGTTTTCAACGATGTCCTGCTTACGGACGATGACGATATCATTGTCTTGGATGCGCGCAGCGTTCATGCTGTCGCCAACGATCCGCAGTCCGAAGTATTCGGCACCCCCGTTAAGCTCTGTCAGAATATATCCCTCTATGTTCTCATCCGCATAAAGCGGTAGCCCGGCACGTACGCATCCAAGCAACGGAATTTTGTGCGTTGGATTATATGAAAACGTACCTGGGGTGTCCTCAACATCCTTTTGATCCCATCCCATAAGTTGTTCTGGTGATGAGCCAAGAGCTTGTGCAAAAGCAATTATTTTGGACTGACTGACATCTCGTATTCCAAGTTCGATTTTGTTAATAGCAGAAGACGTTTTATACCCAACGCGCTCTGCAAGCTCCTGCTGTGTCAAATTTTGAGCTTCCCTGAGACGTTTAATTCGTTCACCGATTTTCACTGTACGTCCCACCTTTCATTACCATTATACACAAAATAGCCGGAATGTCAAATATTTTTTATGTTTTTCAAAAATGTTGTTGACAATTCGGCTAAGCTATGCTAAAATGTCAGCAGTTAGCCAAATTGTCTATTTTGGGAGGTGATAAACATGACTGATTCAAAGGCACTTCGGGCGGCTATCATTGTTGCAGGATACAAAATTCCGCAACTCGCCGAGATGCTGGGTATTTCTGTGCAATCGTTTTATAATAAGATTAACAATCGGACTGAGTTTCTTGCGTCAGAAATTGATGCTTTGTGCGCGGCTCTCCATTTAACAGTTGTACAGAGAATGTCTATTTTTTTTGTACGAAAATAGCCAATTTGGCTATTTTGGAGAAATGTTGTAAAAACGGAAGGAGTAACACAGATGACGGATCAGGAAATTCTGTCGAAACGAAAGGTTACGATTGCTGACGCAGCAAAATATCTTTGTGTGCCGGAGAATCATCTACGTAGCGCGATAAAACATGGCCGGATTGACATTGGCAGCTGTGACCAGCCAACAGGGCGAAGATGGGTATATCACATTGAGCCGGAGCGGCTGATTGCGTACAAGCATGCCACAAACACAGGCGATAACGCCGTTTTGTTGGCAATGATACAAGGATTGGAATCACGCGTCCGCGAGTTGGAAAACTGGCGGCGCAGTTAAAAAAGGAGGAACTCCACGTTTGAAACACGAAGGAGTATGAAAAGACAGATCGCAGAGCTGCAGCGGACGGTGAAGAATCTGGACATGCATCTTGCGGCCGAGCGGCAGGCGTGAAGATTTGGCAGATCGCTGATATGCTCGGTATCAGGGATTATACTCTCAGCAGGAAACTACGCTATGAGCTGCCCGAAGCGGAAAAGCAAAAGATTCTGCAAATCATTGAGCAGCTTTCCAAAGAGGTGACAGAATGAGCGAATGGCGCGTAAGCAGCAACTATGCCGGAGGGTCGCACTTCTGGCAGGTGTACCGTCTGCGCTCGATGTGTGCGGTCGACCACGCCGGCAACCGGGAATACAGAGGCGGTCTGTTCGACACGGAAGACGAGGCACAGCGGTATGCGGACGAGCTGAACAGAGAAAAAGGAGCCTGAACGAATGGACGTTCGTTTTTCAAAAAGAGCACCGTGGTGCTGCCCGGCGTATGAAAATTACTACATCCAACACAGACCAGCAGGAAGGGACATTTATGGAAATGAGACGTATGAATACGCCTTATTTCGAAGGCTAACGTTTCGAGTCGTGAAACGATTTCGAACGCGCAAACAGGCGTATGCGTATGTGAGTCGGATGACCGGATATACCCGCTTTGATGTAAAAATGGGGAGCACTGCTATCATCGTAAACGACAGACAGTATTTGGGTGTCCTGTACGGGGAAACGCTTTTCCGGATCGAAAAGAGAACAAACGAGGTCTCGACGCGTCCGGTAAATGATATTCAGCTATCCGGCTGGTACATGCATTATACAGATTGTGTGGAAGACGCCAAACAAATAATCAGAAAAGAAGGTGATCCCGATGACGGATGAAGAGCTGCGGGCGTATCCAAAAGTAACGTGCGTGATCGCGGCGAAGTATCTCGGAATTGATCCGGAAGTGCTGCGGTGCAGCGTGGAAAGCCACGAAATCCCGATCGGCGTTGTACCGAAAGGCGAAAAGCGCCGGGGCAACATGTGGGTGAACACGGAAGCGCTGATTAAATTTAAGCATGGAGAGCTGAACAGCTCCCTGATGCTTCTGTATGCGGCGCTCTTACAAAGAGTAGAAGCACTTGAAACGGTGCTGACGAAAGAAAACGCGAGTCATAAAATATGAAAATCAAGGAGGCAACCATGTTTTACAAGCAAAAATACGAAGCTGCACGGGCGGCAAATACGACGCTGATCCATCAGATGCAGGTACAGCACACGGAGATCCGCACGCTGCGGGAAGAAAACGGGATCCTGTCTGAAGCGAAAGAGAAGGCTGCGAAAGCTGCACTGAACGCGGCGAACGAGATCACCCGGCTGCAGGAAGAGAACAACACGCTCTGCGAAGCGAACGGCGAACTCAAGCGCGCGCTGGATCTGGAGATGCGTCAGAAGGAAGAGCTTGACAAGCTGCTTTGCCAGGCGCAGCGGCGTTACACCTGCCCGGAGGACTGTGCTCATCAGGCCAATTACCGCGGATGCCGCACCTGCACCCGCAACCCGCACGCAGTGGACAAATACGAGGCAGCGGATCACTTTGCCGCCTGCGGATATTAAAAAAGGAGAGATTGCACCATGACAACCGATACATACAGCAGCAAAGAGACTACATACAGAAAAGAGACTACATACAGAAGCGAAGAGACGTTTAACGCGGAAGGCAAAACGCCGGGAGAAATCGACGCCTGGATAAAGGCGGAGAAGGAAAAGAACAAGAAAACGGAGTTTGTGCCCATGGATAAAGACGGCAACGTGCCGGACGCATATATCTGTCTCTGCCTTGACAAAGGCGAAGAAATCACGGACGGATCCGCAACGTTTTTCGGCGGCAACCACGAACTGTTAAGGTTGTTTGCTTTGCTGCACCAGTCCCTTGACGAGAATATGACGCTGAAACTTGCACATCTGCTTGGCGGGAAGCTGTACCAAGCGGTGACTAAGAAGGAGGACAAGCCCGATGAATGACACTTTGCTCGAAGAAGAACGCCTGGAACGGCCGTTTGATCCGAATCGGAAAACGAGTGTGTGCGCATGGACTACCGCAGGCGTCAAAAAGCGCCTGACAGAGATTGCCGAAATGAAAAAGCAGAGCCTGTCGACGTACATGCGCGAGCTGCTGGAATTCGCCGCAGCCGAAGAACACATCGTCGCGAAACAAACGCCGTTTGATGCGGAGCACGAACAGGTCTGCGCGGAGAATCAAGCTTTGCGTGCGGAAAACGAACTGCTCAAAACAGAGATCGATCAGCTCCGGCTGCAGCAGGACACGGCGGCGCAGACTGTGAGGATCGAAACGGTCGACGCTCAGCTGGAGGAAAAGCTGATGTTTGTCGTCGCAATCGCGGAAACGCTGAACTGCCCGGAAGCAGCTACATACCGCAAACTTCTCCGGCTGTGCGGAATCGCCGAAAAATTTGACCGATGGAAGGGAGAAAGAACATGAAGCCGCATCACAAACAAGCTGCCGTCCTGCTGGGGATCCTGCTGGCCGTAATCCTGATGCTGTGTCTGCTCAAGACGCAGATCGCCGAGGCGGATAAAGACGAGGAGGAAAGCACATGCAGCGTACAGATTGTGTATACCGAGGACACCGCATCCGAGACGACCACGGCGAGAGCGGAATACCCGTCCGACCCGCTTGCGCCGTACTACGAGCTGACCATGGACGAGCGGGAGTGGATCGCAACGCTTGTCGCGGGCAAGGCTGTCGACCGGACACAGACGTGCCAGCAAGCCATCGCCACCGCCATCCTCAACGGAATTTTAAGCTGCCATGAGGACATCGGACAGGCCGTCCGGATGCAAAAGCTCTATGACCAAAAGACACCGACCGACGCGACCTATGCCGCTGTTGACGCTGTATTCGAGCGCGGCGAAGTGCTGCTGGACGATGATGTGCTGTGGTTTAACGACGTCGGTCATGCATCGGATTTCCACGACAGCCTTGTGTACGTCTGCGAGTTCGACGGCATCGCGTTCTACAAGGCGCACAGTACGACGAGCGAGGCGGGAGGTATATCGGAATGAACGGACTGATTGTAGACAACTTCGCCGGAGGCGGCGGGGCATCGACCGGGATTGAAATGGCAACAGGACACAGCGTTGACATTGCGATCAATCACGATCCGGCGGCAATCGCCATGCACCGCGCGAACCATCCGGCAACGCGTCACTACTGCGAGGATGTCTGGCAAGTCGATCCCGTAGAAGCTTGCGGCGGCCAGCCGGTTGCGCTGGCGTGGTTTTCGCCGGACTGCACGCACTTTTCCCGTGCGAAAGGCGGCAAGCCTGTCGATAAGAACATACGCGGTCTTGCATGGGTGACGCTTCGCTGGGCGCTGAAAGTCCGCCCCGACGTCATCATGCTGGAGAATGTACCGGAAATACAAACGTGGGGTCCGCTGGGCGCGGACAACAAGCCGATCAAAGAACGCGCCGGGGAGACGTTTGACGGGTTTATCAAGGCGCTGACGACAGGGATGCACAGGGATCATCCGGCATTTTCCGAAGCGGTCAAAACGCTTGAACTGAACCCGGACGGCTGGATGGCTTGGGCAATCAAAGACGGTCTGCACTATACCGTTGAATACCGTGTTCTGACATCCTGCGACTACGGCGCGCCGACGAAGCGAACACGCTTATATCTGATTGCACGTTGCGACGGAAAGCCGATTGTCTGGCCGAAGCCGACGCACGGTGACCCGGACAGCATCGAAGTGCGTACAGGGCAGAAGCAGCCGTGGCGGACTGCCGCCGAGTGTATTGACTGGTTATTACCGGCGCAGAGCATTTTCGAGCGCAAAAAGCCGCTTGCGGAAAACACGCTGCGCAGGATCGCGCGCGGGATCAAAAAGTATGTGATCGAAAATCCGCATCCTTTTGTGATTGAGAGAAACGGAAAAATCGAATCTGCCGCGTCATTGATCCAGTATCACACCGAGACGAACCCGGACGAAGTGCGCGGACAGGCGCTCAATGAACCCCTCATGACGCAGGACACGTCGAACCGGTACGCGCTGTCGGTCGCGCATATCATGAAGAACTATGCAGGCGGGTATACCGGTTCCGGCAACGCTGCGGATAAGCCGCTCGGAACGGTCACGACAAAGGATCATAACAGCCTGATCACAACGCACATCATGACGCTGCGCAACCATCAGGACGGACAGCCGATGGATGAACCGTTGTCGACCATCACGGCCGGCGGATCGCATCACGCCGAGGTACAGGCGTTTCTGGTCAAATACTTCTCGACAGGCGCGGCAAAGAGCGTGACGGACCCGCTGGACACAATCACAACAAAAGACCGTTTCGCGCTGGTCACGATCCATGGCGAAGAGTATGTCATTACAGACATCCGGATGCGGATGCTCCAGCCACGCGAACTGTTCAACGCGCAGGGCTTCCCGCCGGACTACATCATCGACCACGATGCGGACGGCCACCCATACCCGAAATGCGAACAGACAGCAAGGTGCGGCAACGCCGTGACGCCGCCTGTCGCGTGTGCGCTGGTACTGGCAAACCTGCCGGAATTATGTGAAGGAGCTGAAACAAATGGCTGATTACACAATAGGGCTTGATAATGAGCCGGAAAAGTTTTTTGCGTCCTATTTGCAGCTAATCAGGAAGCATCATTTAGATCTCGAGATAGAATTTAACAAATTATGCGAAATAACTATTCGCGTATACTCAACGGTCAAAGGGAAGAGATATGGGTTCTCTGTGATGCATGATGACCAAAACATAGCTTTTTTTTATGCAAACAAACAGCTTTGTAAATTTGCCGAAATGATACAAGGGAGCCCGGAACAGGATGTGACGACGTGAACGAGACGGGAGGTCCCGTGGAATGAAGGAGCTGAAACAAATGGCTGATTGCACAAATACGGCTGAGTTTCTCGCTGAGTGGGCGCGGATGCACGACGCTCAACAGTGCGACGAACACGGTTTTCCGAAAGAGACATGTACGGACGATAACTGTATCGGTTGCCCGTTGGACATTGGTCTGGATTGCAAAGAGTTCGCTTTTCGCAATATCAACCACGCGATAACTAAGGTGCAGAAGTGGTCGAAAGAACACCCACTGCCGAAGCCGAAGACGTATGCGGATGTGTTCTTTGAGAGATTTCCAAACAATACAATTTTGACACGGTTTCCTAAAGATTTTTTGTGGATGAATAGTTTATGCCGTGATGTTTATTTTGGCGGCGTAGATTGTTGTCCGGGCAGAGATTGTAAATCCTGTTGGAACGAACCGTACCCGGAACAGGAGGCACCCAATGAATAAAGCAGTAATGCTGTCAATCCGGCCGGAATTGTGCGCAAAATTCGCATTCGGTGAAAAGACCGTTGAAGTGCGAAAAACGCGTCCAATGCTCGATCCGCCGTTCAAGTGTTACATATACGAGACGAAAGGTCGAATGAAAATCAACCGTGGAGGCTGGCACCTATGGCGCATCGGATTCGGTGCTATTGTCGGTGAGTTTATCTGCGACAGAATCGAATATCTCGACATAGATTCTGAGGGTGTCGGTTTTTGGGAAAATAATGATTTTCTGTATTTGGTCAACCTGCCGGGCTGGAAAACAGCAATGACCAGACAAGACATAATCAGGTATTGCAACGCGAAGCGACCGTATGGATGGCATATCTCCGGTCTCAAAATCTACGATGAACCGCGTCCGCTGTCTGATTTCGGGCTGAAACGCCCGCCGCAAAGCTGGTGCTATGTGAAGGAGGTGAACGAATGAAACGCAAGAAAATCTACGTCTGCGCACCGTACAGCGGGACACTGGAAGAGATGCTGCACAACCGCAAGCTGACGATCGACCGCTGCTATGCGCTGTATGCACAAGGGTATCACCCGATCGCACCGCAGCTGTTTTATCCGTCTTTTCTGGATGAAGACGACCCCGAACAGCGTCAATTCGGACTGGATGCAGGTCTGGAATGGCTGGCGATGTGCGACGAAATCTTTGTCTACGGCAGCCGCACCACAGCCGGTATGCTCCGTGAGATCGACTATGCACTCGACCACGGCATTCCCTCACGCTATGTGCCGGAATAAAAAAGGCCGCCTGCGAGCTGGCACTCAACGGACGGCACAGGTAAAACCCTTAATTCTATTGTAATTATAAAATCACATATTGCCAAGGAGTGAAAAACATGAGCGAAAACCTTACACATTGGAAATCATGCTTCGACAACAAATATCTTGGCGCATACGCTTTAGAGCCAGGAAAAGATATGGTATTAACCATAAAGTCAGCCAAGGAAGAAAAGGTAATCGGAAATGCAGGTAAAGAAGAAAAACGCCCTGTGTTGTACTTCTATGAAGCAGTCAAACCAATGGTTGTCAACAGCATCAACGGAAATACACTCAGACAGCTATTTAAATCACCGTTTTTGGAAAAATGGAAAGATCAGAAAATACAAATATATGTTGAATATGGAATTAAAGCATTTGGTTCAATTTCAGATGGACTTCGCGTGCGGCCGTTTCTGCCGAAATCGGAAACGTACACCTGCGCAGACTGCGGACAGGAGATCACACCTGCCGCGAACATGACAGCGCAGCAGGTCGCAGAGCACACGCATAAGACATACGGGCGGACGCTGTGCGCTGCGTGCGGCGCGAAAGCGAAACAGGCGGCACAGGCCGCTAAACAGGAAGGAGACGTACTGTCATGAAAATCACGAAAATCAAAATTCGCAATCTGTTCGGCATTAAGGAAATGGAGCTGGACGGTTCCGACATCGAAGTGACCGGCGCAAACGGCGTAGGTAAGACATCCATCCTCGACGCGATCCGCTACGCGCTGACCAACGACAGCGACAGGCAGTACATCATCCGCAACGGCGAGAGCGAGGGAGAAATCTACATTGAGACAGACACGGGCGTCACGATCGACCGCCGCAAGCGGACAAGCCAGGCGGATTACAAGGCGGTCAAGGACGGGCGCAACATGGTCACAGCACCGGAGTCGTTCCTGCGCACGCTGTTTTCCGATTTGCAAATCAATCCTGTCGAGTTCATCCGGCTGCCGGTCAAGGAGATGAACCGCGCCATTCTCGATCTGATCGACTTTCAGTGGGATCTGAATTGGATTCGTGCGCAGTTCGGCGAAATACCCGAAGGGGTCGACTACGCGCAGAACATTCTGCAGGTACTGTTCGACATTCAGGCCGAGAACGGTCCGTATTTCATGCGCCGGCAGGACGTCAACCGCGACATCCGCAGCAAAAACGCGGTCATTTCCGAGATTGCCGCCGCGATCCCGCACGGGTACGACGCGGAGAAATGGCGCGGCTATGACATGCGCGCACTGTATGAGCGACTGACAAAAGCGACGCAGACGAACAATCTGATCGAGCGTGCGCGGGCGTTCCGTGACAGCTACGACAACAAGGTGCGCGGCTTCCAGGCGGAACGTGAGATCGCTGCGACGGCGCTGCGTGAACAGACACAGGCCGAGCGTGACCGGCTGCGCAAGGCGATTGCGGATGCACAATCGGAAATCCGTGCCGCCGAGGAAAAGCTGGCAGCGCTCGACGGTCAGCTTGCGGACAAGCTTGCCGTGGAGGACGCCAATTACGAAAAGAAGATCGCCCAGCTGCAGAAGGACATCGGCAAGGCATCGGAATACACCGACATGGAGCCGGTCGACACGAAGCCGCTGCAGGAAGAGATCGACACCGCCGAGGCGATGCGTGCGCACCTGAACGAATACGACCGAATGCGCCGTATGCAGACCGATGTTGAAGCGCTCAGCGAGAAGAGCGCGGAGCTGACGGAAAAGATCGAGCTGGCGCGGACGCTGCCTGGGCAGATTCTTCAAAGCGCCACGATCCCGGTCGAAGGGCTGACTGTTCAGGACGGCGTTCCGATGATCCACGGACTTCCGGTGTCCAATCTGTCCGAGGGCGAAAAGCTGCAGCTGTGCGTGGACGTCGCGCTGTCGAAGCCGAACGGCCTCCAGATCATCCTCATGGACGGTGTGGAGAAGCTGAGCGAAACGAACCGCGAGAAACTGTACGCGCGGTGCAAGGAAAAGGGCGTACAGTTCATCGCTACGCGCACGACCGACGCGAACGAATTGCAGGTGACGACGCTGTGACACTGACGAAAGAGACCTACTTCTCGCCGGAAATGATGCGGGCATATATGTCCGTCAGTCAGTTCAAGACGTTCGAGAAGTGCGAATACATGGGTGTCGCTGAACTGCGCGGCGAATACGTCCGCCCGATGACGACGTCGCTGCTGGTCGGATCGTATGTGGACGCACACTTTGAGCGGACGCTCGACTTGTTCCGTGCCATGCATCCGGATCTTTACAAGCGCGACGGCACGCTGAAACAGGAATACAAACAGGCGGAGCAGATCATCGAGCGCATCGAACGGGACGCACTTTTCATGCGGTACATGGATGGCGAGCCGCAGGTCATCATGACCGGAGAGATCGCAGGCGTACCGGTCAAGATCAAGATCGACGCCTATCATCCGCACCGTGCAATCGTCGACCTGAAGATCATGCGCGGTTTTGAGCCGCTGTATGTGCCGGGAGAAGGGCGGCTGAATTTCATCGAGGCGTGGCGGTACGACCTGCAGGGCGCGGTATATCAGGAAGTTGTCCGTCAGAACACCGGAGAAACGCTGCCGTTTTTTATCGCGGCAGCCACAAAGGAACCAGTCACGGACATTGCCGTGATCCGCGTCCCGGACGCGCAGCTTGCGGCCTGTCTCGAAATATTCAAGGCAAACGCGCCGCGCTACCAGCTTTTGAAAGACGGCGGTGCGGAGCCGGTCCGATGCGAACGCTGCGACGCCTGCAAGATCACTAAGACGCTGACCGGCATCATGACTATGGAGGAGCTGAACAATATTGAATAACGTATGTCTAATGGGTCGGCTGACGCGCGACCCGGAGCTGAAAACGACGAACAGCGGGAAAGAGGTATGCAATTTCTCCGTTGCCGTCAACCGTCGATACAAACCGCAGGACGGACAGGAGGCGGATTTCATCGACTGCCAGTGCTGGGGCGGCACAGCCGTTTTCGTTGAGAAGTATTTTCAAAAGGGCAAGATGATCGCCGTACAGGGCGAAATGCAGACGCGCAAATACCAGGACAGGAACGGCAACAACCGTGTCGCTGTATACGTCAACGTGAACGCTGTCGACTTCTGCGGCGGCAAATCCGAGGACGGCGGCAGCGGACAAGCTGCGCCGACGGCATACAGCGCACCCGCTCCGGCGCCGTCTGCCGCGTCGAGTTTGGATGTGGCAATGGACGACGATGACGAACTTCCGTTCTAAGGGTGGGTGTACATATGACCATACAAATCGACACGCGCGAAAAGCCGCGGGCAATCGTGCGCATCCGCGACTACTTCGACCGAAACGGGATTGAATATTTCATGGAAAAGCTGGACGTCGGCGACTATATGCTGATCGGCAATCCGACTTTGGTCATTGACCGTAAACAGAACCTCGAAGAGCTGTGCAAGAACGTGTCCACCGTGCCGCAGAAGGACGCATCCGGCCGCATCAAGCGCGGCAGGGACGGCAAGCCCCTGACCGATCATGCGCGGTTTATCCGTGAGCTGGAACGTGCGCGGGAACGCGGCGTGCAGCTGGTTATCCTGTGCGAGCACGGCGGCAGCATTCGGACGCTGTCGGACGTAGCAGGCTGGGTCAACCCACGGCTTCGGGAATCAAAACTGGCCATGTCCGGCAAGCGCCTGCACCAGATCCTCTTGACGCTCGAAAAGACCTACGGCGTGCAGTTCCGGTTCTGTGACAAACGACGCACAGGGTCGGAGATCGTGCGCATCTTGTCTGGTGATGCGCTGTGAGAGACCTGTCCGTATATGCAAAAGACGCTGCTGCTGCTGTCGAGATGCGGCACGCGCTCGAAAACTACGGCATTGAAGTGAACCGGGCGGGGTATGCGCTCTGCCCGTTTCACGACGAAAAGACAGGCAGCCTGAAAGTCTATCCGCACTCGTTCTACTGCTACGGCTGCGGCAAAGGCGGCGACGTGATCACGTTGGTGCGATCCCTTTTCGATCTGTCGTTCCGCGACGCACTTATAAAGGTCAACGCAGATTTCGCGCTGGGACTGCCGATTGACAAAAAGCCGACGATCCGTCAGAGGCGGGCAGCGCAGGAGAAACGCCGGGAGCTGGAGCGTGCGCAAATGCACAGACAACGGGCGCACATTGAAAACTGGGAATCGTATCTGGATCTTGTCGTTGAATGGGAGCTGTGCGGATTATACATCAGAAACTACAAGCCGGTGCCCGGTGACGACACGCTGCATCCGTGGTTTGTCAAGGCGTTACGACGGCGAGACTATCTGGACTATCTGATGAACAGTTATGTTTTTTACGAGGAGGAAAGCGCATGATCTCACTACACGACGCCACGCCTGCGGATATTGCAGGTATGAATGCGCTTGAACTGCTTGACGGTGATATGCTGCTGAATCTGTACGAGATCGACAACGTCACGGAACGTGAGCGAATCCGGACTATGCTGCTGGTTCAGGCAAAGATGCTCGGCGTTAAAAAAGAGTTGGAATCCGTACTGCGGCGGTACGACAAAGAACAGTCAGAGATCGACCGTGATTACAGCGGATCTGATCGGCACAGAACTGCGTTCTCATTTCAGGATGCCGCCCTCGATTGCGGGAAGTGGATTGCAGACGACGACGGTGTGCGCATCGAATCGCGTGACAGCGTTATGCGCTGGGCGTCTCCGATCCCTGTGATCCCTGCAGCGCTTCTGGAGAACATAAGTACCGGAATCGAGAAGGTACAGCTGGATTTCAGCAAAGGAGATCGTCAGCGCAGTCTGATCTGCGAACGCAGTACGACCGCTTCCGCGACAAAGATCATCAATCTGGCGGACAAGGGATTGGAAGTAAATTCCGACAACGCAAAGTATCTCGTGCGGTACATCAGCGATGTTATTGCAAAGAACTTTAAGACGATACCGTACAAGGAGGCCGTTTCCGTTCTCGGCTGGAACAAGCACGGGTTCATGCCTTACACGAAGGAACTTGTTTTTGACGGAGAGCGCGAAAACCGTCATTTGTTCAAAGCGGTGTCAGAAAAAGGAAGCTTCGAGCGCTGGAGAGAGATCACGCAGGAACTTCGGCAGAACGAAACCTTGCGGATCATGATGGATGCCTCGTTCGCGTCCGCGCTGATCGAGAAACTGAACGCGCTGCCGTTTGTGTTCCATCTGTGGGGCAAGACCGGCGGCGGGAAAACTGTGTCTCTGTGCCTCGCTATGTCGATCTGGGGCGATCCTCGTCCGGGCAAGCTGGTGCGCACGATGAACATGACGCAGAATTCCATGCTTGCGACGGCTGCGTTTCTGAACTCGATCCCGTTTGCCGGGGACGAATTGCAAACGATCAAAAGCCGCTTGGACAGCTACGATCAGCTCATCATGCGCGTGACCGAGGGCATCGACCGAGGGCGCATGACATACGACCGGAACAACGAGACGAAGACGTGGCGCTGCGCGTTCCTGTTCACCGGCGAGGAACCGTGTGTCAAACCATCCAGCGGAGGCGGCGTCGTCAACCGCGTCCTGTCCTATGAGAACACTGAAGATCTGTTCACGGCAGAATCCGGCAGCACGGTCATGGCGTTCCTGTCTGAGCATCACGGCCACGCCGGCAGGGTTTTTACGGATTATATCGGGACGCAGAGCGATCTGCCTGAACGCTTCCGCCGACTGACGGGCGAGGTGCGCAGCTTGACCGGCACGACGGACAAACAGGCGCCCAGCATGGCGATGATTTTGCTGGCCGACCAACTCGCCGGGGAATGCATCTACAAGAACGAGCAGCCTCTCGACGTTGCCGTATCCGCGCGGTACGTGGCGGACGAAAAAGCTGTGGACGTGTCTGAGCGTGCATACAGGTTCCTGATGGACACGATCTCGCGCAACTATCGCAAGTTTAACCCAAACGATGATCGCTCTACAGATAACTGGGGAGAAGAACGCGACGGCTTTATTTATTTTAACGTCACCGTGTTGCGGCAGGAGCTTGAAAAAGAAGGTTATGATTTCGATGCTCTTAAGCAGAATTGGTCGAAGAACGGCTATCTTGTAAAAAACAAAGACAGCTATACGCACGTATGGCGCTATTCAGGTGTACGGTCGCGGTGTGTGAAGCTGCGCACGCCGGATGCGGTTGATTTTAATGAAATGCAGGAGGAGCTTCCGTTTTGAAGATCGAAGAAGTCAAGCCAGCGATGGCAAGCGGTACGCCGGTGCAGTTTCGTGAACTTCCGGGCAGACCGTTCACTGTGATTGAGTATCAACTCAAACTCAGCAAATACCATCCGATCAAGAAACGCAGCGGCAAAGCGTTTTATCATGAGCTTGTGCTGCGCGATGATCAACTCGGAACCACGATCAACGTTCTGCTTGAAGACGTGACATTTCTGGAGTAGTTGTCACGGGTCTGTCACGGGTCTGTCACGGGTCTGTCACGGGTTTTTGAACCTGACCCGTGACAGATTGAAAAGCGTGAAAACCGTTGATAAATATAATAAATATTATATATATAATAATGATTATTCTATCTGTCACGACTGTCACGCCATGTAAAAGGGCCTCGCATGAGAATTCAGGTAAAATTCGCGTTTTTTGTATTTTTTTACATATATCCTCTCCAGACCCGTGACAGTCGTGACAACTGCAAAAAACGTTGATATATAAAGAAAAATCCGTGTCACGGGTTTTGAATTCCAAACAAAAACCCGTGACAGCATAAAAGTGGTGAAAAAACATGAAATGCATGGCAAACAGAAAGCAGGCGGCGCGGTATGCGCGGTCTGAAACGGACAGGATGGTCGGCGCGGCGGTCAGGTATTTCGCGACGGCGACGGCGC
This sequence comes from uncultured Clostridia bacterium, assembly GCA_946610835.1. GTDB lineage: Bacteria > Bacillota > Clostridia > Oscillospirales > Acutalibacteraceae > UBA1425. The sequence goes on from CAMOCU010000001.1 coordinate 19,492, forward strand.
TTGTGCTTGCGGCGCGGTTTTATCAGGACGAACGAAAGATCGAGAGGATCCTGCGGGAATTGTTTCGGCAGTTCGACGCGATCCATGAGAAAAATGTCACGCTGGATGATTTCACGGCTGTGCTGCGCGAGGAATACGGATGCGAAACGATGATCGACATGCAATCCGAACCGGAGCAGACGCCTGCCGCGCTGACGGTCGATCGGAACCTGCGGACGCTCTGCCGGTGGCTGCTCGACGTCCTGTCCGTCAGTCTGCTTGACAAATTCCGCTGGACGCCGCCGGAGATCAAGCGCCTGCAATCGGAACTCAAAACATACGTCCCGGCGATCCTCGCAGGCGGTCAAGACATGCCGAAGCTGCTTCGCAAGCTCGAAACGGATCACGGGATCACGCTCAAGGTGACATTGGAGGATTGAACATGCAGTACATGGGCGGCAAACACTACAGCGCAAGACAGATTACGGAGGTCATCACAAATGCGGTATCAAGGCGGCAAAGCAAGAATCTCATCGGAAATTTCCAAATTGATAATTTCACGGGGGGGGGGGTACGCTTGTCAGCCTTTTCTGCGGTGCGTGCTCGGTCGAAAGCAAGTCGGCAGAACACTTTGACCGTGTGATCTTGAATGACAGAAATCCGTACCTGATCGCGCTGCTGCGCGCGGTGCAGGACGGATGGCAGCCGCCGGATGAAATCACGGAGGAGCAGTATTATTTCATCCGCGATCGCAAAGACGATATGCAAGCGCTTGCAGGATTTGCAGGTTTTGCGTGCTCGTTCGGCGGGAAATTCTTCGGCGGTTTTGCTCGGGATAAACGCGGTACAAGAAACTTTGCACGTGCCGGAAAAGTAAGTCTGCTGCGCGATATGCAACCGCTGATGCAGGCACAAATCCTGTGCGGTGATTACAGAGACGTACCGATCACAGACGACGCGGTGATCTATGCCGATCCGCCGTACGCGGGGACGACAGGGTACAATCACGAGCGGTTCGACACCGAAGCTTTCTGGCAGTATGCAAGAGAGATGAGCAAAGATCACAGGATGTTTATTTCAGAGATGAACGCGCCGGAGGATTTCATCCCGGTCTGGCAAAAGCAAGTACGGCGCGATATGAGCTGTAATGCAGAACAGCGGTGCGTCGTGACCGAAAAGCTGTACATACACGAGTCCCGCGCGGCAGAATTCTGACCGTGCACAACCAAAAAGCGGTTTGATCGAACTATGAACGGAGGAAACAGTATGACGATGCAGGAGCTGTATCAACTGCGCGATCTGCGGCGGGAGATCAGGATGGATACTGAGCGGCTCGCAGAGCTGGAGACGCGTGCGACACATATCACACAGTCTCTGTCCGGTATGCTGCCAGGCGGCAGCGACGGCAAAGCGCTCGAGCGTCAGGCGGCCGCAATCGCCGATCTGCGTGTATTGATCGAGCAAAAGCAAGCACGCTGTCAAACACAGCTCCTGCAGCTCGAGCAATACATACAGTCAATCCCGGACTCCCTTACAAGGCAGATATTCACGCTGCGGTTTGAGGATGGAAAATCATGGCGTTGGATAGCGATCAAAACGCGAAATACAGAAAGCAACGTGCGAAAAATATGTAGCAGATACGCAAAAGAGCATTAGATTGTCACATTTGTCACGCAACACATGGTATGATGTTATTGTGACCGATCGGCCGGGAGCATGCAGGGGCTTTGACCTCCTTTTCTGCTGCATGCTCCATTTGCAAAGGAGGAAAACTGATTGCCGAAAAAAGCAAAGCGACCATGTAAGTTCCCTGGTTGCCCGAACCTCACTGAAAAAGATTACTGCCAAAAACACGCGACAGTTGCCGCGAAAGCGTATAACAGATATAAGCGCGATCCGGAAAGCAAGCGACGTTATGACGGCAGATGGAAAAGAATCCGCACAGCGTATGTACAGGAGCATCCGCTGTGCGAAGAATGCTTGCGGCATGGACATATGACGCCTGTGGAAGAAGTACACCACATTGTACCTCTGTCTATGGGGGGTACCAATGTTTTTAATAATTTAATGAGTTTGTGTCAGTCGTGCCACACTCAAAAGCATATGGAGATTGGAGACCGTAAGACGTTTTGAGGCCCGAGGGGGGGTCAAAATCTCTGCGGCCTTCTTCTTTTCAGCGACGTTTGGGTCACGCGCGAATTTTTCCGGAAACTGAACGGGGGGATAGAAATGGCCAGAGATGGGACTGTACGATCCGGGACAAAGGGGAACAAAGGCGGCGGACAATCCAATCCGAAACCGCCGGATTTATCTGTAATCCCGATAAAACATGTAAATATTTCACAATACGAAAAGCCTGATCCGTTTCTGAACGAAAAGCAGGCCGGTGCTGTGACGCTGAAAGGGAGGGATGTATATTACAAGCTTATGGTTTGGCTCGACCAGGCCGGCTGCAAAAACATCCAGCCGAAGCTTGTGGAAGAGTATGCATTGTCCTATGCCAGATGGCGGCAAGCCGAAAAGCTTATCAGTAAGCATGGCCTGCTCGCACCGCATCCAACGACAGGCGTTCCGATGACATCACCGTTGGTCAGTGTGTCGCAGGGATATTACAAACAAATGCACGCGGCATGGTATGCGATTTGGGACGTCCTCAAAACGACGGCAAAACCGGCTGCAGAGCAGGATGATATGGAGATGCTTCTTGCGGAGATTGGATAAAATGGGAGATAGCGAACTTTTAAGAGGCATGTCGTCAGATTTCGGCGACGTCATGAACAGTAATTTCTGGAATTTGAATTTGCATTCCGGAGAGGAAAGACCGGGAAAAGCGAAAAAGGAAAAGGAAGTCATTAACGGCGACAAGCACATGAAGGCATCCAGCCACACGGGGACTGCAGATCATTTGCACAAACGCGTGATTGGAGAAATCGCGCTGGAAAAAGAATTGACCTGGCATTTCAAACCGGGGCAAATCTGGCATTGCATATCCAACGGAGATGTGGATTTTTTAAGCTATTTGAGGCTGATGGTCAAACAACAGCACGTGCGTTACATGCTGATCGCAACATGGGTCATGCAAATGACAGATGCATTGGAAATGCAAACATGGCTGGAAAAAGGATATGTTGACAGGATTGATTTTTATTTTGGCGAGATCATGCCGAATTCCTATCGGCCGGTTTACGATAAGGTTTGCAAAGACCTGATCGTGCAAGATGCACGCGTCGCTGTATTCCGCAATCATTCAAAAGTCTGCGCAGGTTACGGGGATCAATATGCATGGGCAATGGAGAGTAGCGCAAATGTTGTTTCCAATCCTCGATGTGAAAATATGACGATCTCCATTGACGAGCAGACAGCAGACTTTTACAAGGCGTGGTATGACGGGATCAAAAGCTTCCAGAGGGATTTTGACGGATGGAAACCATGGCAAAAAACGAATATACCGTAACACGCTTTATGGCCGACAGCAGTCATTATGACGTTCAAAAGGCAGACCGTGCTGTACGTTTTATTCAAAATTTGAAGCATACAAAAGGAATCTGGGAAAACAAGCCCTTCCTTCTGCTTCCGTGGCAGGAACAGATTATTCGGGATCTCTTCGGCGTTGTAAAAAAGAACGGATACCGGCAATTCACAACAGCTTATGTAGAAATTCCAAAAAAGATGGGCAAATCCGAGCTGGCTGCGGCAATCGCACTACTGTTGCTGTGTGCAGACGGCGAGCCGAAAGCAGAGGTGTACGGATGTGCTGCGGATCGGCAGCAAGCATCCATTGTTTTCAACGTTGCGGCGGATATGGTTCGCAAATGTGATGCGCTGCAGCGGCGTATCCGAATTATTCCATCGCGCCGAATGATGGAAACAAAAGACGGGAGTATCTATCAGGTCCTTTCCGCAGAAGTTAACACAAAGCATGGATTTAATGTTTCCGGCGTAGTATTCGACGAATTACATGCTCAGCCGAACAGGCGGCTGTTTGACGTCATGACAAAAGGCAGCGGCGACGCACGCACGCAGCCGCTATTTTTCCTGATTACAACTGCAGGCACGGATACACATTCTGTGTGTTACCAGCAACATCAAAAAGCAAAAGACATTCTGGAAGGGCGCAAAATCGACGCCACTTTTTATCCGGTTATTTACGGCGCAGACGAGGAGGATGACTGGACAGACCCAAAAACATGGTATAAGGCGAATCCTTCGCTTGGCGTAACTGTTGCGCTTGACAAAGTACAAGCCGCATGCGAGAGCGCAAAGCTGATCCCGGACGAAGAGAACACATTCAGGCAGCTACGATTGAACCAGTGGGTAAAGCAAACTGTGCGCTGGATGCCGATGCACCTGTGGGACAAATGTGCAATTCCCGCTGATCCCGAAAAGCTTAAAGGACGCGTTTGTTACGGTGGGCTGGATCTGTCCAGTACCACAGATATTACAGCGTTTGTGCTTGTATTTCCGCCCACGCCGGAGGATGATCTGTATTATGTTTTGCCGTATTTCTGGATCCCGGCGGAAAATCTTGCGCAGCGCGTCCGGCGAGATCATGTGCCATATGACGTCTGGCAACGTCAGGGATATTTGATGATGACAGATGGTAATGTCGTGCATTACGGTTTTATTGAACGGTTTATTGATGCACTCGGCAAAGATTACAACATCCGAGAGATTGCATTTGATCGCTGGGGTGCGGTACAAATGGTACAAAATCTTGAAGGAATGGGCTTTACAGTTGTTGCATTTGGCCAAGGATTTCGTGATATGTCGCCGCCGAGCAAAGAGCTGATGAAGCTTGTGCTCGAGGGTAAAATTGCACACGGCGGGCACCCAGTGTTGCGCTGGATGCTCGACAATGTGACGGTGCGTACAGACCCGGCCGGCAACATCAAGCCGGACAAAGAACGTTCGACGGAAAAGATCGACGGCGCGATCGCGCTGATTATGGCGCTTTCGAGAGCAATCGTAAACGGGAATAACAGCGGCTCTGTTTATGACAGCAGGTCGCTGCTTTTTATTTGATGAGGTGGGGAACATGGCAAGCTTGAAAAAGCTGTTTCGCTCACGGAGCAAGCTTCAAAACCGTCTCGCCGGAAGCGGCGGTATGGTGTATATGGGTTATTCGACATCTGGTAATGTTGTAACAGAGCGATCTGCCATGCAGATGACTGCCGTATACGCCTGCGTCAGAATTCTTGCCGAGGCAGTTGCCGCTTTGCCGCTGCATCTTTATCGGTACAAAGACGGCGCAAAAGAAAAAGCGACAGACAATCTACTGTATTTTTTGCTGCATGACGAACCAAATCCTGAAATGAGCAGCTTCACATTTCGCGAGACGCTGATGACGCATCTGCTGTTGTGGGGCAACGCTTATGCACAGATTATACGGAACGGCAAAGGTGAGATCGTTGCGCTTTATCCGCTCATGCCTACGCGCATGACAGTGGACAGAGATGATACCGGGAGGATCGTGTACATATACAGCCGATATGATGATGAGGCGCAAAAAGGAGTAGGAACTGTAGTGTTGGATTCGTCTGATGTGCTGCATGTTCCCGGTCTCGGTTATGACGGTCTGGTGGGGTATTCGCCGATCGCAATGGCAAAGAACGCAATCGGCCTTGCGATCGCGACC
>CAMOCU010000002.1 GCA_946610835.1 uncultured Clostridia bacterium
GCTTTGTGCATAGAATGGGAAAAGCAGCGGGAGGGATTTACAGAGATTCGCTTTCCTTTTCAACCTGAACCGGGGTATCTTGTTCCCGCGCATTTATTGTTGCCCGAAGGCGTAAAAAAACCGCCGCTGATGATCTGCCTGCAAGGCCACTCACCGGGCATGTATATTTCTCTCGGCCGGGCAAAGCAGGAAAAAGACGTGCTGTCCATCCGCGGCAACCGTGATTTTTGCGTTCGTGCGGTTCAGGAAGGCTACGCCGCAATCGCAATGGAGCAGCGTTCTTTCGGGGAGCTCCGAAACCCGAATAAGGCAACAGACGCTTGTTTGGAGCCTGCGATGACAGCGCTGCTTATGGGACGGACGACACTCGGCGAACGTGTTTGGGATGTTTGCCGGATGATCGATCTTGCGGAAGTCTGTTTTGCCGACAAGGTCGATGTGGATGCGATCTGCCTGATGGGCAATTCCGGCGGCGGCACAGCCACGGCTTACACGGCAGCGCTGGAGGATCGGATCAAACTTGCCATGCCTTCCTGCGCTGTCTGCACCTTTAAAGATTCCATCGGCGATATGCATCACTGCTCCTGCAATTATGTGCCGCGTATGGGACTGTTTTTTGATATGGGCGATCTGCTTGCGATGGCCTGCCCGAAGTATTACGTGCAAGTCAATGGTGCGCAGGACAAAATATTTCCGCTTCCCGGTGCGAAAGAGAGCTTTGAACAAGGGAAAAGAGCCTACACGGCCATGGGCTGTGCGGAGCGTCTGACACATGTCATCGGAGATGAGGGCCACCGCTTCTATGCGGATCAGGCATGGCCGGTTGTGCACAGATACATGGGGCGATGAATCCGCGCGCCTGCCGAAAAGATTCACAAATCCGGATCATTTCTTGGGAAGCACTGATTAAATCCGATGCGCACGAAGGAATGGATCTTTTTCCGTCATATTGCACCAAAAATCCTTGCCTTGCGTCAGCAAGCCGGCAGATTTTTTGTACAATCTGCCGAAAAAATCTCTCGTCCCCTCGTACACCCCGATTTAATCAGCGCTTCCCTTGATATGGAGATTATCGAGAGGATTTTCTGTGTGAACCGGAGAAAAAACCGAGTTTAGAGATATTTTTCAGTACTTTGCGGCATTCTGACTTTTGCGCAAAAAGCTGTACTTCTGCTTAAAAATATGTTATAATAAAAAAACTAACTGTTTATAGGTCGTTTTGCTCCGACAGGGTGTTCCGGCGTGTTAAAAGCACTGTATTCCGAATAGATTTGCAGCATTTACAGATATTTGGCAGGAAAGACTGCGGTCGTCTGAATACCCTCAATGCATCACATATTATACCACAGCCTGCTTTTTGCATGCTGCGTCGCGAATGGAGGAATGGGCAATGGAAGGAAACGTGTATTTTGTACAGGTAGACGTTTCTGCTTCTTTGGGTGCGCCGTCTGCCTATTTGCCGTATACAGCCGGCACTCTTGCGGCGAATGCATGGACAGATGTAGTTGTAAAAGAGCATTTCCGGCTTAAAGAATTTCTGTTTTTGCGCGAAAGTATCGAAACAGTCTTGCCCCGCCTTGAAACGCCTGCAATTGCCGCTTTCTGCAATTACTGCTGGAATACAGAGTACAATAAAGCGCTGGCAAAGCGGATCAAAGAAACTTACCCCGAATGTGTTGTCGTTTTCGGCGGCCACAATGTTCCGGATGACTTTTCTTTTTTGGAGGATTACCCTTTTATCGACGTCTTGTGTCACGGCGAGGGGGAAGAAACGATCCGTTTGCTTTTTCGCGCCATTGCATTGGATGGAGATCTTCACGAAGTACCTAATATTTCTTTCCGGGATTCGCAATCGCAGAATGTGCGAACGCAAAACGCACCGCTTTGCGCGTTGGATTTCCCCTCCCCGTATCTGGAAGGCTTGTTTGATCCGCTGCTTGCGGCGCACCCGGAAATTACATTCAATGCCATTTTGGAAACCAGTCGCGGATGCCCACATCAGTGCGCATACTGCGATTGGGGCATGCTGAATACACGGGTACGTTTGTTCCCGATGGAGCGTATCCGCGCAGAAATTCAGTGGCTTTCCGCGCATCGGATCGCGTTTGTTTGGGGAGCAGATGCGAATTTCGGCCTCTTCGCCCGGGATCTGGAAATTGCGGATGCGCTGGTTGAAGCCAAGAAGCAAAACGGGTATCCGGAACGCATGCGGATGAACTACGCAAAAAATAACTTCAAAAACGTATTTCAAATCGTAAAAAAATTCAAGGAATATGATTTTGACCGGATCGGCGCGACTTTGTCCTTTCAAAGCCTTTCCCCGACTGTACTGCAAAATATCGGCCGCACAAACAGCGACCTTGCGTTTTACAAGAATCTGCTCACGCAATACAATGCGCAAAACATGAAAACATATTCCGAATTGATTCTGGGACTTCCCGGCGAAACGTATGAGAGTTTTATCCGGGGAATCGGATGCCTGTTTGAAATCGGGCAGCATTTCGTATTTGACGTCTATCAATGCATCGTGCTTCCAAACGCGAAGCTTGGAAAAAAAGAAAGCATTCAACGGTATGCCATCCGAACCGAGCAGGCGGAAATTATACGCCCGCACTTTCGCTTCGTCCGGGACGACGTCCCCGAATATAACCGGATTGTTGTGGAAACCAATACGCTGCCGCGGGCGATGTGGGTAAAAGCAACCGTTTTTTATTTTTTCGCGATGGCTTTGCACGGAACCGGTTTTCTGCGTGCGTTTGCCATTTACCTTTTTGCGGTACATCACCTGCCGTATGAACAATTCTACAACGGATTATGCGACTATTACGAGGCGCATCCGGAATTATCGACATCCGCGCTGTACGCACAGATCCATGCGCATGCCGAAGAACGATCCGTTGGAAACAACAGTAGAAAACTGATTTTTGAACCGTGCGGCGACATCATCTGGGATGACCATGAGTATATCGCGCTGAACATTCTGCACGACCCGGATGCCTTTTACGCAGACACTGTACCGTATCTGAAACAATTCGGAATGGAACCACAGATATTTCAGGATCTGCTTTCTTACCAGCGCGGCATCCTGCGGCTTCCGAATGAGGCGCAGCGGATTCTTGATTTGCAATACGATATTCACGGCTTTCTGACCGATGCGTATCTCAACCGGCTGCATGCGCCGCAGAAAAAGAAGCACCGATTGTATCTGGTTGACCCGGACGTCCAAAAGGACTGGAAAAGCTTTGGTAAAAACGTCGTCTGGTATGGCCGAATGGGATGGGCGTCCTACAAAAGCGCGCACACGGAACAGAGCGGGGATCCGTTCGTCTGAGCTTGCGAAGGGAGAGGAAAAAGCGGAATGAAAAAAAGATATTATCTCGTTCAGATCGGCGTCACGTATTCCTCGCCCTGCTTTTTGCCCTACTCTGTCGGCTGTATTGCCGCTTATCTGAAAAATGATCCTGAAATCACGAAAAACTATGAGATTCCCGATATCCTTGTGATGCGCGAACCGATTGAAGAGATTCTCAAGCGCTTTGTCGATCCCGATTTTGTCGCCTTCTCTTGTTTTATCTGGAATTACGAATACAACAAAAAGCTGGCGCAGGCGCTGAAGGCGCGTTATCCCCGGGTCAAGATCATCTTTGCCGGACATAACGTAGGGCGCGACGGGGAAATACTGGATTCGTTTAGCTATGTGGACTTCCTTATGCACAACGAAGGGGAGGAGAGCTCAGCGGCTTTTTTGAAAGCCATGCACGACAATACGCCGCTGGAAGATGTTCCGAATCTTTCGTTCCGAAAAAACGGGCGCATTGTGCGCACTCCGGATTATTGTCCGCAGGATTTGAAGGATTACCCGTCGCCTTATCTGTCCGGCGTGTTTGACAACATTTTAAAAGAGTTTCCGCAGATTGAATTTCACGCAACGTTGGAAACCAATCGGGGCTGCCCGTATACCTGCGCATACTGTGAATGGTGTTTTACAAAAAAGATCCGCTGCTTTCCGATGGAGAAAATCCAAAGCGAAATCGAATGGATCGCCAAGCACCATATCCGCTATTGCTATTGCGCAGACGCCAATTTCGGGATTCTGGAGCGGGATGTTTCAATCGCAAAATATGTTGTGGAGCAAAAGGAAAAATACGGCTACCCGCAGGTCTTTAAACCGTGTTACGCCAAAGAAAGCGATGACCGGGTATTTGAAGCCGGGTATCTGCTGAACAAAAACAACGCAGACAAAGGCGTAACGCTCGCATATCAAACGCTTCACGCACAGACACTTGAAAATATCGGCAGAAAAAATCTGACATTGGATCGTTTCTCGTCCCTGTACCGCCGATATACCGACGCCGGAATCCCGACGTATACAGAACTCATTCTCGGTCTGCCGGGCGAAACACTGGAATCTTTTAAAGACGGAATCTGTTCCCTGCTGGAGTCCGGGCAGGACAATTCCATGACTGTCTATGAATGCCAGGTATACCCAAACGCGCGCATGGCCGACAAAGCGTACCGCAAACAGTTTGGAATCCGAACTTCTGTTGTTCCGCTGTTCGGAATCCATTACAATCCGAATTTCAACGGAGTAAAAGAGTATCTGGAGATTGTCACACAAACAGCGTCCATGTCCAAATCCGAATGGGTCGAGGCGTTCATGTTTTCCGTCGTTTTGCAGACTTTTCATCATCTCGGCCTGCTGCGCTTTTTTGCCTTGTATCTGCACAGGGAGCAAGCCGTGTCGTATGTGCAGTTTTACTCTATGCTGTATGCATATATTTACAGCCATAAAAAAGGTTTCCTGTTTTCACTGTTTCGCGATCTGTATGCACGAAAAGAAGATACGCAAACCGCGGACTGGACATACCAGAGAGATATTTTCGGTGAAACCGGCTGGTATTTCGAGGAGGGCGCCTTTTTGGAGCTTGTGTTTCACCAGGAGCAGTTCTGGCAGGAAATCGAACCGTTTTTGCGCACATTTCAGATCGAAGAATCCCTGTTCCGGGCGCTGCTTGTGTTTCAAAAAAGCGTCATTCGCACCCTGCGCACGCAGGACGTCCGGATTGAATCCGACTGGAATTTTTACAACTTCTTTATCCATCCGAACGACGTGCCCTTGAAACAAGTTCGGTCTGTCTTAAAAATACACACCGATAAATGTGCGCAGACGTGGGCAGATTATGCCCGGGAGTTTGTCTGGTTCGGCAAAAGATACAGCGCGACTCTGCTTTTGAATCCGCGCGAGAGGATAGAATATGAAGAAACCGATGGATGATCCTGCGTTTGATCCGCTCTGCGGGAAAGCGGACGTCATGCAGTGGTCAGCGCAATTTCAATCCCTGACCATTATGATCGGCGCCACAGACGAAGCACAGTCGCTGATCCAAACCGTGCGGCAAATTTTTTCCTGCTGCCGTAAGGAAGACGTTGAAAAGATTTTAATTGTCCGATCCAAAAACGCTTCTGAAGGCTGTGTGCAGGCCTCGCTTGCGCTGGAGCAAATGTACCCGGGCGTGGTTCAATCCTTTATACAGTCGCGTCCGTATGTGGGCGGCGCCATTCAGGACGGATTTGACGCCGCAACCACAACGCATATCCTTTTGCTTCCGGCAGACCTTGCGATCGGGCTGGATATCCTTGCGCAGATGATTGAAACTGCCAAACGTTATCCGAACGGGATTGTCAAAACGTCCCGGTGGCTGCGGCGCGGCAGCTTTCACGGATATTCCAAAAGCAGATGGCTGTTCAATTCCTGTGCGCAGGTTTTTTTGCGCGGTTTGTTTCAAACCAAGCTTACGGATATGACCAATCCGGTTCAGATTATGCCGACCGGTTTGTATCGCGCAATCCGATGGAAAGAACTGAATTTCCCCTTCCTTCTGGAGCTTGTTCTGGTTCCGCTGCGGCTCGGTGTTTCTTTTCGGGAAATTGCGGCGGATTGCAACGAGCGCAAAGAGGGAACGTCCAAAAATTCCTTTTTGCAGACCGCATTGTTTTTGCGTACAGCTGTCCGTATACGTTTTACAGCCGAAAAAAATCTTCGAAAGGATTCGTGTGGTTTATGAACGTTCTGCTTTTATCGGTGCCGCAGTGGTATCCGGCCAGTCCTTATCTTGCCGGTGCGCTGCTGGTCGGACAGCTCCGACGGCATGGGTTCAGCGCCGATTATCGGGATCTGAATATCGAATTTTATAACGACATTTTAACGCAGAAGTATCTGAGCAGCTGCCTGGATCGCGCAAGAGAAATTTCGGAACAGCCGCTTCCGTCTGCGTGCGATTTGCCGCCCGCTTTTGCCGACAAGTTGCTGCAGACATATGAAAACCGGAAATATCTTATTGATCTTTTTCTGCGCGGCAGCACAAATTTGCAGGATATTACAGAAAGAACAGAACGCGCTGTGTCTGTGCTGAAAACAAAAGATTTTTATGATCCGGAAAAGTTCTATCAAGCCAAAGACATTTTACAGGGTGCATTGGAGATTGCCTCTCTTCCGTATCTGCCTGCAAGCATCCGGATGGACAATTATATTTCCAGCCCATTCTTTACCTATGATTTTGCCGATGTGGACTTTCAATGCGGCGAAAACAGCGTCAATATGTTTTTGGATTATTTTGAACAGAAGCTGAAAAAAACGGATCTGTCCAAGTATGATTTAATCGGCATTTCGGTGACGGATTTAAGCCAGATTATTCCGGCCATGACTCTTGCACGGATGCTGAAAAAGATGTTCCATGCAAAAATCTGTTTGGGCGGCAACTATATTTTCAAAATTGCCGCGGATTTGCGTCGTTTTCCCAAGGTGTTTGACGAGTATTGCGATTTTCTTTTGGTCGGGGACGGAGAAACCGCTGTTCTGGAACTGGCGGAATATCTTGCCGGCAAACGGGAACTGCAAAACGTTCACTCGCTCACCTACAAGGCGCCGGACGGTTCTGTTTGCTGCAGCGAGATGTCGCCTGCGCTTCATTTGGACGCGGTGGCATTTCCTGATTTTGATGATTATGATTTTTCGCTGTATTTTACCCCGGAGCTTATTCTTCCCGTGCAGCTCGGCAAGGGATGCTATTGGGGCAAATGTACATTCTGCGATTTCTATACCGGCCAGCAATCCTTTGATATGAAAAGCGTTTGCCGCGCTGTAGACGAAGTGGAATTTTTAAGCAGGAAATACAACTGCACCCATTTTAATTTTGTGGACGAAGCCGTCCCGCCTGCTTTTTATTTTGCTTTTGCGCAAGAAATCCTGCGCCGCAAAATCACGGTGCGGTACTATTCTTTTGCACGACTCGAACGGGCGTTTACTCCCCAGGTGCTGCAGACGCTTTATGATTCCGGCGCACGGTTTTTTATGTGGGGTTACGAAGCGGAGTCCGCACGGGTAATGCGTCTGATGAACAAGGGCATTGATGTTTTCGCACGCAAAACCATTTTGCGCAACGCCGTCGCCGCAGGGCTGTGGAATCTTTGCACGTTTTTGCTGTGCTATCCGACCGAAACGCAAGAAGAGCTTGCGTCGACAATCGACGTGATTTACGACCAGTCCATTGTCGACACATGCACGCCTTCAAATTTTGCGCTGAAACGTAACGCCATTCTGAAGGACCATACCGAAGACGCAGCCATCACGACGTTTGTGGAAAACGGAGATTTGCATATATCATATAAATATCAATCCAGCGTAACCTCCATGGAGGAAATCAAAAACAAACGCAATGCTTTTGAACGGCAGTATCTGCGGGACACAGCCGACCGCCTGTTTCCGCACACTTTTACGGAGTGTGACTATCTGCTGCTGTATCTTTCTAAATACGGCCGCGCGTACGTAAAAAATTACAGACTTCAATACAGGAAAAAGCTATAAGAAAAAGGGAACCTCATCGGTTCCCTCGGCTGGTACAGTATGCAGATTGTGAAACGCGTTTTGCGCGTGAAAAGAATCCGTCCCATTGCGCGCATCGAATCTATGCAGTGCCGCCCGAATCCTCCCGAACTTCTTCCATTTCCTGCAGATAGATGTTCCGGCTGTCTTTCCGGCCGTACCAAATGATATATCGCGCGTAATCCGGCCAGGTGCTGTACGGCACGGTGCTGCGGATGCGATATACGCACGTCCTTTTTTGCAGCGCTGCCGTTTGGCCGCAGAGCAAGCGGCGAAAATAGGAACAGAAATCATAGCCGCAGACAAAAGAAATCTCCGCTGTGCACGCAGGCAGTTTTAAACTTTTTTGCTGATAAAGAAGCAGAGCGTCAAGCAGCTGTTCATCGGCAAAATACGATGCAAGAAACGGACGAATTTCCTGATAAAACCTTTCCGCTTCATAGGCCACAGACAGCAGCAGATATTCCTCCGGCGGCCAGCCGATGTTGCCGAACCGAGCGTCCTGCATCACCAAACCGCCTTTTGCTTCCGCCGCCGCTTGAAACTGTTTTTGCAGTCGGGCGATTGCCTGCCCGGCGACCGTTTCCGGATGTGCGGCCAATTCCCGGATCAGATCCTGATAAAACGCCGAGTAAGGCACGTTTTGCGCCTGATGCAAATAGAGCGCAAAACAAAGCAGCAGCCCCTCGTGGTGAAATCCCTGAATAACCGCGGAATACAGATTCATATAGATCCAGTCGTCCGTAGACATGGTCCGTGTAGATGTGATAATGTGCGAGTATTCTTCAATTTCATCCGCCAGCATCGTCCGGTGCGGCTGGTTCAGCGGCAGGCGTGATGCGCGGATTCCGTATTGTTCGGTAAAAGCTGCGTCGCCCATTGCGGAAAAGGGAAGCTGTTCGCAGTTGTGGATGTAAATCGCGTTGTGCTGTCCGGCGTTTAAGAGCGTATCAATTCCTTCGATAAAACTTTGACGCGTTTCTCCCGGAAGCCCGAGAATCAGCTCTGTATACGTTGCGATTCCTGCCGCGTTGTACTGCGCAAGCAGGGAGGAAAAAGATTCCACAGTCAGATTTTTTCGGCGGATATTTTGCAGCGCACATGCAGACAACGACTGAAAAGACAGCGTTGCGCCTTTGTTCATGCCGCAGGCATTCAATTTTTGTGTGATGCGAAAAACGCGTTCATTGCTCTGTTTGGCATAGGACGCCTGAAATGTTTGCAGAACGCCGTAACGGTGATGCAGGCGGATCATCTCGTCCGCAAACCGTTCATCGCGCGCAAACATCCCGAAATTGGCGTCAGCCGCACCGAAGGCACGTATCCCGTGATCGGAAAACCAGCGCAATTCTTCCATCACCTTTTCCTCCGGGAACAGACGTACTGTACATGGCGGAATACCGCTGTCGCAGTACGCGCAGGTATACGGGCATCCCCGGTTTGTTTCGAGAATTGCGTGAAAAGACAAGTTCGGATAATGCGAAAAGATATTGTCAAAAACACCGCTCAGATATGCGGAAGGGTAATCCGTCCCGGTTATTTCTTTGCGTGCGGTGCGAATGATTTTTCCGTTTTCTCTGTAAGCAAGATTCGGAATGCCGGCAAAGGATGCGCCGTTCATGATTGCAGTCAGAAGAAGCGCAAACGTTTCCTCCCCTTCATCGAAGAGCAGAATATCCACATCCGGTTCTTCCTCCAGAAGCTTCGCGTCCGGCGAAAGATGATGGCCGCCGAAAACGATCCGGCAGGCCGGATATTGCGCTTTGATCCTGCGGGCAAGCGCTTTGTTGTATTCGTGATTCCAGATATAATTTGAAAACGCGACAATGGCGGGACGGTCAATTTTTTGCAGGATACCGTTTATGCTTTCCCGGACAAACAGAGGCTCTTCAAAAGTATAGTATTCATCCAGCGCGGGATCCCTCCGCGCGTTTGCAATCAATACCCCGGCGGAATACGGAAGGAACGTGGTGTTCCCGTGCAGATAATTGATTTGAATCATATATACTCTCATGTGCCTCACCTGCCCTTTTCTTTGCAAATCGGATGCGCCACTATTCTACCATACCCGCGAAAAAAAGTCCATATATGTTTGAAAGGAGATACATCCCGCGATGGAAAAAATACTGGTTACAGGCGGAGCAGGGTACATTGGATCCGTTTTAGTTCCGCTTTTGCTTGAAAACGGCTTTGATGTTACGGTGCTGGATAATTTTCTGTATCGGCAGACGTCGCTGCTGGACTGCTGCCGATACGCGTCATTTCATGTGCTGCGCGGCGACTGCCGGAACGAGGCGCTGCTGCGGCGCGCGCTGGAAGGAAAAGATATCCTTCTGCCGCTTGCGGCCATTGTCGGCTTTCCGGCGTGCGAACAGGATAAAACCGCCGCGCAGACAGTCAATTATGACGCGATCCGTCTTTTGCTGCAGCTGAGAAAGCCGCAGCAAAAAATCATTTTCCCCTGCACCAACAGCGGATACGGTTTGGGGCAAGGGGAGGAATACTGCACGGAAACGTCGCCCATTACGCCGATCACCTTGTACGGACGAACCAAAATGGCCGCAGAAAAAGCCGTTCTGGACGCGGGGAACAGCGTTGCTTTTCGTTTTGCGACCTTGTTCGGCGCATCCGGGAGGATGCGAACAGATCTGATGGTCAATGATTTTGTGTATCGTGCTGTCTACGACCGGACGCTGGTCGTTTTTGAGGGGAACTTTCTGCGGAATTATCTGCATGTCCGGGACGCCGCAGAGGCCTTTTTGTTTGCCATACGCCACTTCGATCAGATGAACGGACAGACGCACAACTGCGGCCTGAGCGACGCCAATTTGTCCAAGCTGGAACTTTGCCGCAAAATACAGGAGCATATTCCCTCGTTTGTTTTTCTGCAAGCGCCGGTCGGCAAGGATCCGGACAGGCGAAACTATCTTGTCTCCAACGAGAAGCTGGAGCGGCTGGGGTTCCGTGCAGCGCGGTCGCTGGATTTCGGGATTGAGGAACTGATCAAAGTTTACTCTATTCTCAAAAATCATTCTTATGGAAATGTGTGATCCGTTATGAAGCTTTTAGAAATTCTCCATCTGGACTTCTGTTTTGAGGATATGCGCGGCACACTTGCACAGATCTCTCACGAGTCGATTGCGCAGGTCAATGCGGTTTTTACCAAAAAGGGCGCAAAGCGCGGCAATTTTCATTATCACAAACAAGCGCGCGAATCGTTTTATATATTATCCGGCAAAATATCCGTAACTGTCCGGTTTGAAAACGAAGAAGAATCCTATCTGTTTAAAACGGGAGATTATTTTTGTGTTCCCGAAAATGTCGCGCATCAGTTTGAATACCTCGACGACACATATCTGGTTGTTTTGTACTCCGCGCGCGTGGAAATGCCGGACGGCACAAAGGATATCCACGTCTGAATCCGGATCGGAGAGATGATTCATGAAAAACATTTACTTTGTTCAGATCAATGATGTTTACGCAGGCGACCGCGAAAAAATCTATATTCCTTATGCCGTGGGCTGTATTGAAGCGTACTGCCTGCAAAACACTTTGATCGCATCCGAATACTCTTTTCAAAAAATCCTGTACCGCCGTCAGGATATAGATACGGTTGTCCGCTCCATGCAAGAGCCGTTTATGGTGCTGTTCTCCTGTTCGGTCTGGAACACGGAATTTAATCTTGCGCTTGCCGCTGCCGTCAAAAAAGCATTTCCCGCCTGCTACATAACCTTCGGCGGGCATCAGGTTTCTTCCAGGGAAGACTATCTGCAAGAGCATCCGTGTATTGACTTTTTGGTTCATCGCGGCGGGGAAGAACCGACCGCACAATTGCTGGCCGGTCTTGCGCTGCAATCCGAACTGTCGCAGATCCCCAACATTTCTTTTCGGAGCGCGGACGGAAAAATCTACACAACGCCTTCCGTTCCGCAAACCGGTACGGATTATCCGTCGCCCTATCTGACCGGTGTGTTTGAGGAGATCCTTCAGGACGATGTTGATTTTTCCATCCTTCTGGAAACCAACAGGGGATGCCCGAACAACTGCGCGTACTGCGACTGGGGCACGCTGCACTCCGCGGTGCGGCTTTTTCCGATGGAAAGGGTGCTTCGGGAAATCGACTGGATCGTCGAACATAAAATCGAATATGTATACTGTGCCGATGCAAACTTCTGTCTGTTCAGCCGGGATGCGCAAATTGTGGATTACATCATTTCGTGCAATCAGAAATATGGGTACCCGAAGTTTTTTCATGTGAATTTCACCAAGAACCGGCAGGAATTTGTTTTCGACGTCAGCACGCGGATGATCCGCAGCGGTTTGTCCAAAGCGCAGACTATTGCGTTTCAAAGTATGCATCCGCAGGCGCTGAGCCATGTCGGCCGAAAGAATCTGACTGCGGATCATTTTCGCAGGCTGCTCAAGCAATTTGCGCACAGCGGAATTGCAACGTATTCCGAATTGATTCTCGGGCTGCCCGGAGAGACATACGACAGCTTTTGCGCCGGGATTTGTGCGCTGCTGGAATACGGACAGCATTTTTCTGTCAATGTCTACCCGTGCGAATTGCTGCCGAATTCCGAAATGGGGCGGCCGGAATACCGAAAACGCTACCGGATCAACAGCACGCGCGTCCCCTTCCGCCTGATGCATTCGACGCGTGAGGACTGCGCAAGCACGGTTACGGAATATGCCGAATATGTGACGTCCACATATTCTATGCGTCGTGAAGAATGGGCTTCATCCCTCCTGTTTGCGACCTATATTCAGGGCTTGCACAATCTCGGCCTGCTTCGCGCGGCCGCGATCTATCTGCGGCATGCATGCGGCATTTCCTATCAGCGGTTTTACCAGTCCCTGATGGATTATTCCGCATCACACCCCACGCTTTTGCTTGGGCGTTTATACCGCAGGATACGCGCCTTGTGTGACGGCGTTTCCCGCGGAGAAAATGAGTTTGTTGCGACCGTCCCGGACACAGAAAACATTCTGTGGGGATTTGACGAAATGCTGTATCTGTATGCGTATATGGAGCTGGACACTTTTTTTGAAGAAATCCGGAACTGGCTGGTTGAAAAAATGTCCGCGGACGAGACGCTCGAGCAGCTGCTGCTGTACCAAAGCCGAATCATCAAACGTGCCGGCTGCTCTGAGATACGCATACAAACAGCGTATGATTTTTACGCGTATTTTCGCCAAATCTATCTGGACGACCCGGTTCCTCTGCAGCGTGCGCAAACCACCATCGTCGTCCGGGATACGCATCCGGTAGATTCGTTTGCACAGTACGCGCGTGAAATCGTTTGGTATGGAAGAAACCGGCGCGAAACCGATTATACAAGCGGTTTTTATCCCGTGGAATACATGAGGAAGAGCAGAATATGAAAAACATTTATTTCGTTCAGGTCGGTTTTGGATTTGACGGGTCTGTCTATCTGCCGTATGCCGTGGGAACCATCATTGCGAATTGTATGCGCCATGCGGACATCACAAAGGCATACTGTTTTGCAGACATTCTTTTCACACGGATGAAACTCTCTTCGGCTGTCGAAAAAATCAAAGATCCGTTCCTCGTTGCCTTTTCCTGCAGCGTATGGAATATGGAATACAATAAAGCGCTCGCGCGCAAGATCCGGCAGAAGTATCCGCATTGCCGGATTGTTTTTGGCGGACACAGCGTCCGTGAAGACGCCGAACTGCTGGAAACCGAATCTGCGGTAGATATCCTTCTGTTCGGGGAAGGCGAAGAAAACTTTGTTCAGCTGCTTCGACAGCTGCCTGCGGGGGAGTTGAATGCAGTGCCCTCGATCGCCTTTCGGGATGGCAGCAAAATTGTCCGCACGCCTAAAAGCCCTCCTGCGGATCTTTCTGCGCTTCCTTCACCGTACACCTCCGGCGTTTTTGATGAGATATTGAATCAGCATCCGCAAACGGATTTTTTGGCTGTTCTGGAAACCAACCGCGGTTGTCCGTATGCGTGCGCATATTGCGATTGGGTCAACGAAAAGCAAGTTCGTTTTTTCCCCATGGAAAAGGTTTGCGCAGAGATTTTGTGGCTTGCACAGCACAAAATCGAATACTGTTTTTGTGCGGACTCGAATTTCGGAATGTTTCCGCGGGATTTGAAAATTGCGGAATATCTTGTGCAGACCAAGAAAGCATACGGTTACCCGATGGTGTTTCGCCCGTGTTATGAAAAAAACAGCGCAGACCGCGTGTTTTCGATCTGTGCGCTGTTGAATAGTGTTCAAATGGATAAAGGCGCCACGCTCGCCTACCAAACGCTTTGCCCGCAGGCGTTGAAAAATATCGGCAGAAAAAACCTGACGATGGAGCATTTTTCAAAGCTGGTTCAAAAATACAATGAAGCGCAGATTCCGACATATTCGGAATTGATTTTGGGTTTGCCGGGCGAAACCTACGAAAGTTTCTGCGGCGGAATTTGCAAGCTTTTAGAAAACGGACAGCACAATTCACTGAGTGTGTACCATTGCGAAATCCTGCCGAATGCGCCGCTGGCTTCTCCGGCGTCTATTCAAAAACACGGCATACAAATAATCCGCGTTTTTTTCAACCATATTCACAGCGCGCCGCAGAACAACGAAGAGGTTCAGGAATACTCCTATCTTGTGCGCGCAACCGCGACTATGCCGCCGGAAGATTGGGTTCGCGCCAATATGTTTTCTGTTTGCATTCAGTGCTTCCACAGTCTGGGAGCGCTACGGTTCTTTGCAATCTATTTGTATGAAAATCACATCACGGATTATTATACGTTTTATTCCGGCCTGCTGGATTATCTCCTTGCGTCGGAAGGGAAATTCGGCGATTTGTGGCGAGATTTCCGCCGAAGATACACGCACTCGCTGGACGGATTGTGGAATTATTACAATGCGCGATTCGGCAACGTAACGTGGTTCTTTGAAGAGGGCGCTTTTTTGGAATGGATCAGTGATCTGTCCGCTTCTTTTGCACAAATCGAACCGTATCTGAAAAAGTATCCGCTGCCCGAAGATCTTTTTGCGCAGCTGCTGCTGTATCAAAAGCACATGCTTCGCAGGCCGGACGATGAAAAAACAGAAACGGATTTTTCCTTTGATTTTCCGGCGTATTTCCGCGAGATTCTCCGTGGACATGCCGCTGAACTCCGGCGCAGAAATATCCGCATGCGGATCCTGCCGCAAAGGACGATCCGCGGAATTGCGGATTTTGCCAAGGAGATCGTCTGGTTTGGCAGGCGGCGTGGATTGTCCGTTTATCTCACGGACGAAATAGAAGTCGAAAATATGTAAAAGAAACACGAATGGATTCCCGGCGCAAAAGGACAAAAAGATCCGGCGAGATGCGTGCGGAAGGAACAGGTCGGCGCATGCCAAAACAGATTGCCGACGGCGGAAATCAATCGAGCGATTGCGCAAATGCGGATAAATCCTGAAACACCGGAATGCCATCCGGCCGAATTTCGTCGGACAACAGAACCGGACGGCATCCGGCATTTTCGGCTGTCCGGACGTCTGTCAGACTGTCGCCGACCATAAAAGAGCGTTTTAAATCAATCTGCATTTCCTTGGCGGCAGACAGGATCAGCCCGGGCTTTGGCTTGCGGCAGGAGCAGACCACTTTGTATTTCCGGTTTTCCCCGGGATAGCCGGCGTCGGGATGGTGCGGACAGACATAAATGCCATCCAAATAGGCGCTTTCAGCACCTAAGAGCGCTTCTAACCGGCAATGGATCTTATCCAGTTCCTCCAAGCTGCATTCGCCGCGTGCAACGACAGGCTGATTGGTAATTAAAACAGCAAGGTATCCGGCCTTGTGGATCTTTCGGATCGCGTCGGCTGCGCCCGGAATCAACTCAAGCGCCTGCGGATCCGAAATGTATCCTTTGTGCCGGTTGATCGTTCCGTCTCTGTCCAGAAATACAGCTGCGCGCGCAGCTCCTTTCCGCCTTTGTGTGGGGATATTCTGACGCAGATCGTTTTCAACGCTGCGCAGCCGTTCCGGCGTGCCCATGTCTTTGATATACTCGCTGCTTCGATATGCAAAAACACGGTTTGTTTGAATGCCCGGCTTCAGGATTTCCCGATCCAGATCCATCTTTCGGGGCGACGTACAGCGCGGAAGCAAAGCGGGCGACAAAATGGAAATCCCGGCATTGCAGAGATTGTGTACAGCGTCGTTTTGCTCGCCCGGAAAGCACATTGCCGTTATCCGGTTCTCCGGATCTGTTTGCAGCCGCATACTGTCTGCCGGGTGTGCGCTTGGATGCGAAAACAGTGTGGCAAGCGCATGTTTTTTTCTGTGGTACGACAGCATGGCCGACAGATCCACGTCAAAGATTAAATCGCCGTTCAAAAGAAAAAAGTCTTCCTGCAAATGCAGCTGCGGCAGTCCGCCGCCGGTACCGAGCGGCTGTTCCTCGAGCCGATATTGAATGCGCACGCCATATGCGCTCCCGTCCGCATAATAATCCATGATTTGCTGCGCTTTATGTCCGCAAAGCAAAAGAATATCTGTCAGGCCGTAACGCCGAAGCTGTTCGATCTGCCATGTGAGCACCGGCTTTCCGAGGACGCGTGTCAACGCTTTGGGCGTGTCCGGCTGCAGCTTTGCCAGCCGTGTGCCAAGGCCGCCTGCAAGAATCACCGTGGTCATAGCCGGCCTCCTTTCGTCGTGTTACGCATCGTTTTCGTAAAGAATGGTTGATCCTGTTTGGTCAAAAGCAAACGGAACAAATCGGATGTCCGGGAATTTTTCAAGGATGTACGGCTGCATTTCTGCCGGAATATAAAGCAGCAAAAAGCCGCCGCTGCCCGCGCCGAGCAGTTTGCCGCCGTAAACGCCCGCGCTGCGCAGATCCGCATACAGACGGTCGATGCTCTCGGTGGTGATTTGTCCGGAAAGCGTGCGTTTGAGCATCCATTCCTCATGCAAAAGGCGGCCGAACGCATCTATCTGATCGCTGACCAGCAGTTTGTAAGCCTCTTGCGAAAGTGCCTTGATCTCGTCCAAAACCGGAAAACAGGAAACGATATTTTTTTTCTGTTCCTTTGCCACGTCGCCGGAAAAGCGCGTGAATCCCGTGAAAGCGAGGATCAGATTGTCCTGCAATTGTTTCTGCTTCGAAAAACGGATCGGATGCACTTCGAATTTTTCAGCGCTCATCCGGATTTGATTCAATCCGCCGAATGCAGCGGCAAGCTGATCCTGAACGCCTCCGGCCTCCGCGCAAAGCTCCCGCTCCAGATGGATCGCCTCCTGCGCAAGCGTCATCGGATCTGCCGTCTCTCCGCGCATCCGATGCAGCCCTTGCAGCAGCGCAACCGCAAATGACGAACTGGAACCAATACCGGAACGCGCGGGCAGATCCGCATCATAGACGAGCTGGATCCTGTCGGTCGGCAGATATTGAAGCGCTGCACGAATCAACGGGTGCCGGACTTCGTCTACAGATTGAAACCGTTCAATGACGGAATAGGTTGCCTGATTTTTAAAATCGAAATACGGCGGAAGATGCCGCATGGAGACATAGCAGTACTTATCCATCGTTGTAGAGATGACTTGCCCTCCGCGGGCAGAATAATATTCGGAATAATCTGTGCCGCCTCCGAAAAAAGATACACGAAACGGCGTGCGGACAATCAGCATCTTACACCTCCAAAGGAATATCCTGAATATGCAGCAGCTGCTTGAGCTTTGCGTTACTCATACAGGCGGATTCCGCTCTTTGATCCGAAAAGAAGCGGCCGTTTTCCTGCTGCGGCACTTTTTGCACCAGCGTGCGCGGGCAGCCGATTTTATCCGCCAGCAAACAGCCAACCTCAAACTTGCTGTAGCCGCGGTCGCCGCAAACGTTCCATGTTTCTGCGGGCGGCGTCTGCGTATCGGACAGACGCCAAAGCAGCTGTGCGGCTGTACGGAAGCTGATTACAGAACGGCGCATGCCGTCGATCATTTGTATTGTTTCGCCGTTTTTCAGCTTCTGCAAACAGACGTCGTAAAAATTCTGTTTTTCGCCCAAAGAAGGGCCAAACATAAAAGGCAGCCGCGTCACGGTAAAGCCAAACTTTCGGATCAGATTTTCCGCTTCTATTTTTTGCCGTCCGTATTCATTGACCGGACACAGTGGGGCGTCTTCCGGAAATTCGGGAAACAACGCGCTGTTATTTCCATAGACACAGTCTGTGGATGCAAAAAACAGTTTGTCTATATTCAATCCGCAGGATAAAAAGTTTTGCAGTCCGTCCACATTGATTTTGCGGGCAGATTCCGGATCTGAAAAAACAGCGTCAATATTATGCTGTGCCGCAAGGTAAAAAACGGTGAGTTTTTCGTTGCCGCAGAATGTGCGCAAGCGATGCAGATCTTCCGCGCTTCGTATGTCACATTGCAGATGATTCGTGTGGTTTTGCTGCAGGTGCGCCGGAAATCGGCTTTGGTATGTAACCGCTAAAACGCGCTCTTCCGTCTGCGGCATTTCCTGCAAAAGATGCCGCCCCAAAATTCCGCAGCCAATAATCACAATCATTTTTACTCGCTCCTTTCAATGCACAGGCATTTTGTTTTACGACGCTCGACCCTGTCCAAAAGCCGAAGCGGGAGAAGGAAGGATGCATAGCCCTGCGATACTGAAAAGTTCCAGCCGCTTTGAATGTATTATATCAAATTTCGCGATGCAAAATCAATATGTTCTTAAATTTACGTACTTCATCTCAATTTGTTTTGCGTGGGGTAAAGTCTGGCTTGACTTCAGCAGGCGAACATGGTATATTTGAGAAAATGCAAAGGGGGGGAAAGAATGAAAAAAGCATTGACATGGCTTATGGTTGTTTGCACGATGTTCGGCTTTATACAGGTATTCGGCATGGCAGCGGCTGCACAAACAGGCTCTGTTCCGGCGACGGCGGAGTCGGCTGTTTTGCAATCAGAAGAGGAATTCGATGATCCGGTTTCCGGCGGACTGTTCGGATTGCTGCTGGAATGGCTCAAATCGATCGGAATCAATCTTCGGACGGTGTCCGTAAATGATCTTTTGAAGCTGCCGGCCAATGTGATGGATGATGTGGTCACCTATATTTTTGCCGTTCTCAAGGTCTTCGGCGTGAATGTTGAAGCGCTGTACGAAAAGCTGGCGTCTGTTTTCTTTTTCAAGTAATTCCGGAGTACTTGCCCTGCCTGCGATACGCGGGATCGGAAGGTGTTCCAAATTGAAATCGTATTCTCTTTTTTCAGACAATGCCGCGCACTGCAACTGCGCGGCATTGTTTCCGTTTTTAAACCGTTCAAGATCTTTTTGGAAAAAATCGATGTATATGAAAAACAGAAATACGCTCAATCAATCGTATGCGCGCAGCAGAGCTGTCAGCGGTACAATGCAGAATTTTTGATGATTCCGGGAAAGTACGGAAGTCTCTTTGCGGTTGACATTTTGCTGCGTTAAAACGGATCTGTATAGAAAGCGGTTCTTGGCGGGAACGAATCCAAAAATCTGGATTCCGGATTGAAGATCACAAGTCCCGGGATATACTCCGCGTCCCGGAATCCGCACAGCAGAAGCTTTGACGCAGCGCTCACGTCCATGACAGCATCCGGAACATATGAATCATTCTTTTCCACTTTAACGCTGCCGTCCGAGAATGATACTTTGAAAACATCCTTTTCGATCCGGACAACAAATTCTCCGCTGCCGGACGGATACCGATGCGCTTTCAGCACACGTTCAAAATTCAGAATTCTTGCGGAACCTGTATTACGCAGCCGGGTTTCGCATTTTTTAAAATCCTGAATGAAATGGAGTAAGGGTGAGCCTTCCGGTATGTTTTGAAAACAAATATGATTTTGATTGCTTTCAAAATTGCGCAGAAAGCCGAGAATACCGAGCATGGATTCGCAGGAATCAAAATAGATTTCCTCAACGAATACCGTGCTTTTTTCTCTGTCAATCTGTATGCGGGCCAGTGCGTTGCTTTTCCAGATATATGTATATTTTTGGGATAAATACGGCTGCACAGAAAACAATTCCGGACTTGTCCGGACAAAGCTGAGGTTATATTTTCGGGCACAGCGATTGTAAAGCGACAGAAGCTGTTCCGTGTTGTTCCCCTCATACAGAGTTACGTCGTTGTTCCGTTTTATTTTTGAAATGGCGGAAAACGGGACAGTTACCTGAAGAGAATATCCGGTTCTTTCATAGCCGAGCTTGCGATAATACTCTTCCGAAAACGGATAGAGAATGCTGATGTCATAATCCGTTTTGCGAAACACAAAATCAAACAGCGCTTTGACGGCGCCCTTGCCTCTGTACTCCGGCTTTGCGGCAACACCGCCGATGGCCGCGCAAGTCAGCACGCCGCCATCGTAATGACACACCCGATCCAGAATCTCCAGATCCGCAAAAAGCGTCTGATTATTCTCGTCAAAAGCGCCGAGAACTTTTTCGCAAGGCAAAACGGAATGCGGATCTCCTACATCGCAGGCATAGGTAAATGCCTGCGATGTAACTTTGTCGTGCTCGGAAATATCCTTTTGTGTCAAGAACCGAATAATCATGGTATTC
The DNA here is from genome assembly GCA_946610835.1 of uncultured Clostridia bacterium. Taxonomy (GTDB): domain Bacteria; phylum Bacillota; class Clostridia; order Oscillospirales; family Acutalibacteraceae; genus UBA1425. Next base: position 20,436 of record CAMOCU010000002.1, read on the forward strand.
CTCCGTGGTTTTCAAAGACTCGTTTTATTGTACGCAATTCATCCTGTTTATTTTGGGAAGCGCTGATTAAATCGGGGTGTGCGAGGGGGCGAGAGATTTTTTCGGCAGATTGTACAAAAAATCTGCCGGCTTGCTGACGCAAGGCAAGGATTTTTGGCGCAATATGACGGAAAAAGATCCGTTCCGTCGTGCGCATCGGATTTAATCAGCGCTTCCTTTGATTATATCACACTGCGTCCCATCCCGCAACACCGGAAAAAGCCGGAATAAATCTGCGTCTTCGCGCAAGCGAAGATACTGCCGGGCTGCTGTTGCGTTTGCGAAAAAGCGTAAAACAAAAAGGCAATGCCGCATAATCCGGATGTGCGGTATTGCCTTCGTCAAAACAGTCAGATTTGTGTCCTTTATATTTTTTTCGTGTTCAGGATTTCTTCTGCAATTGTGCGGCGTGGAACGCATCTGTCCATGGCCTGTTTTTCAATCAAGCGGTGCGCTTCGGCTTCGGTCATGTTTTCCTGTTCGATCAGCACCCATTTAGCGCGGTTGACCAGGCGGATCTCCGCCATTTTTTCTTCGATGGAAAGCGTCTTTTTTTCCGTTTTGCGCATGCGCTCGCGTGCGCTTTTAAGCCAGGAGAGCGCGGTGAACATCAGGGGCTTGGACACGGGTTTGGCAAGTGTGAAAACACCGTACGGCGTGACCTTTTCCCGAATTTGCGCATGCAGTTCGTTGCGGGCCAGAAGCAGAACAACGCAGCCGTTTGCATCACACGCGTCCATGGAAAAACGAACGCCCATGTCGTCCGGCAGCGGCGCATTGACGATCACAAAATCGTAGGCACGCGCAGCCAATTCGCGCCGGGCTTCGCTGACGCTGCCGACGGTTTGCGGCAAAATGCATTCGGTTTCGGAAAACAGAGACAACAGCGAAGTGTTAAACGTTTCCGATGCGGAAACAAGCAG
>CAMOCU010000003.1 GCA_946610835.1 uncultured Clostridia bacterium
ATCGCCGTCGAAGGTTTTGAATTCGTTGTATTTTGCCCGCGCCTCATCCGCTATAGCCGCTGCCGTCTGTTCCATGAGCGCATCGTCAAAACTCGCGGCCATACCGATAGATTGCGGAAATACCGTTGCGCAGCCGGCGCGCGCTACACCGTGCAGCGCCTCGTTCCACCAATTGTATGCAGGGATTCCGAGGCGCGGAATTGCCGGCGATTCATACAGCATCTGGCTGCACTTTTCCTCTATCGTCATGCGGGCGACCAATTCCTGCGCCCGTTCTTTGAAAGTCATCTGCAAACCTCCCTTTTTCTATTCAGTGTATCAAAGAACAACACGCCTGTCAATTTATCCGTACAATAAAGACGCCCCGAAGGACGTCCTGTTTTGTGTTATTTTCTGCCTTTCATGCGGATCAGCTCTCTGTAACTGATCAGCTCAATGCCGTGATCGCGGAAATACTTGTGCGTAACGGGATCCTTCATCAGCTCGTACTCCCAGCTGCGGCGCACCCATGAACCGGTGAAGGACTTGATTTCTTCGGTCGGCAGCGCGGGGTGAATGAACGTCTCTGTGATACCCTCCGGGATCCTGCCGTGGAAATCCAGGAACGCATCGCGGAAATCCTCGTATTTTTCCTTGTTCTTCAAGCTCTTGACCTGATCGGTCAGAATCAGGTAATCCGGCGTCGGAACATTATATAACCGGCTGAGCAAGCCGGAGAAACGGCAGAAAAATCTGTACAGTCCCAGCGGAACTTCATCCGGGCAAAACTCGTCCTTGGGCGTGGTGCACATGCGGAAGGGATAATGCTTGTCGCGGCACACGCCGAACACCTTAGGCAGCATAAGATACTTGCCGTTCATGCCGTAGAGCGAACCCATGTGATTGTCCAACTGCACGGGGTGCATGCCCATTTTTTCGGCCAATTCGATCTGCGCACGCACTTCTGCAATAGCATCCTTGTATGTACAGTGCGCCTCAAAATCCTCGTTTTCCGGCCACATGCGTCCCTCCGGATTGCGGATGGACGGCCCGTCCGTCAGCGGCCCCCACGGCCAGTTTTCCCCCCATTCGTTGGTCAGCGTCAAATGGATGCCGATGGCATATTCGGGATGATCAATGGAAAACTGTACTGCCTGTTTGGCCATCGGGCAGGGCATCATGATTGTAGCGGACTTGATACAGCCCTTTTCAAACAGGTCGAAAATCGCATCGTTGGCTGCATTGCACAAGCCAAAATCGTCTGCGTTGATGATCAGATAGCGCTTTTGCATAAAAAACCTTCTTTCTCTTTCCGTGTCCATAGCATAGCATTTCAAACGCAGATTGTCAATATTTAAGTGTTCGTAAAACCGCTTTTTGTGCGCAATCTATACGATGGCTTTCAATCGCTTTTTGAATTGTTTTGTTGTGTACCCAACGCTCGAGCCGTCTTTGCGTCAAGTACGGCAGCGCCGCATCCGGCTGCTTGGCGAGCGCAGTCGCAAAATACCACGCCTGCATCATGCGCACGTAATACTCCCCGCTCTCCACACTGCATACCAGCTCCGGATACTCCGGGGAAAACGCTTCGCCAAGATACCACCGCATGAGAGCGCCGATTGCAAAGCGCACCGTGTATGTCCGACCGCTGTCGAGCCAGCGGCGCACGTATGGCAGCAGCAAATCTGTCCGCCGGCCGAGCACGGCAGGCGCAATCGCGTCGCACACCGCCCAATTGTCCACATACGGCAGAAAAGCGTCAAGCAGACGAATACACCTTTCGAAATCCCGCTCGCACGCAAGCATATATGCGTGCAGGCAATTTTCCTCGTGCGTGGCATGCGCAAGCGCCGCCAAAAACGCCTCCCCTTCCGGCGTACCATATACCGCACGCGCAAGCTGCCGCATCTGCGGCGCGCGCACGCCGAGTACGCGATCCGGATCGGTTGTCGGGATCAGCTTTTGCATGAACGCCTTGTATGCAGGGTCGCGCATGGATTGGAGCCGGTCTTGAATTGTATTCATACATTCCTCCGAAAAAGCACGGGCAAGCGAACGCTCACCCGTGCGTAATTCAGTCTTTACCCGTTTGTCCGCTGCGCGAGTCCCTTGATCTCGCTGACCGCCCAGTCAAATGTGTCGGTCGTGAGAATGGAATCGCAGAAGGGGCATTTGGCTGTGTGGTTGATGTCGATGGTTGCGCCGCAGTGCGGACAGCTCTGCGCGGTGGTACCGCCGGACGCCGCCGATGCTGTCGTCAGGCCGCTTGAGCGCATCAAATCCCACTCGTATTCCATAAATTTCTCGGCCGTATTGCTTCCGCGCACAACATTGCCCGTCGCGTCGTCCACAACGTAATCCACGATGCGCGTACGCAGGCGCGCAACCATGGTATCCATGCCAGCCTCCTGTTTCCAGCCCACAAGATCTACCCCGAGAACGGAAATGCGTTCGATCCGGTTGGTCTGCTTGTTTTTACGGTAAGCGTCCAGCTGTCGGTCACACTTATTGTAAAACGCATCGGTCAGATACGGGCGCAGCGCTTCCATATCCTTGCCCTGCCATGCGTTCTGGAATTGTACATACATGTTGCTGAGCTTTTCACGGAACTGCGTTTCCGAAAACGACGGATCCAGCGCAAGATATTCCTGCACAGGGCGCAGCGTGGACGGATCCGTCGCTGCAGCGCCGGGCATCACGCGTCCTTTTCCGCCCTTTTTCTTGGAACGGACGATTGCAAAAATCACCAGCGCGACAATCGCCACAAACAGGATCGTCCCGATAATGCTGCCGTCACTCTGTCCGGAACCACTGTCTGAGCCGCCGGAACCGCCGAAATAATAGATATTGTTGTCCCGGTCGTCATTGTCATCTTCGCCGAAGTCAAAATCATAATCATCGCCGGAATCGAACCCGCCGAAGTCGCCGTAATCACTGTCTCCGCCATAATCGCCGAAATCTGCGTGCGCCGCCATGGAAAATGCGCCGATCACCAGAATGCAGCTGAGCAGAACACAGAGCCAACGCCATTTTTTCATTGTCAAGCCCCCACTTTCCGATTTGCTTTCGGTACTATCATAGCACGAAACCCAAAAGAATGTCAACTGTAATTCCTGTCCGATTCTCTATCCTAAGAAACTCTTTACTTTTCAAAGGGAAAGATTTATAATTTTTCTTAAAGGGGGACAAGAGAAAGCGCAAAATATCCGGCAAACCGCCTATCTGTTTTTGCATTCTATACCATACAAGAGAGAGGAAGATTTCGCATGCAATTCAATTTGTCCGCCCGTTTCGGTGCGCTGATGACTGTGTTCAGCTGTTTGATCTCGTTTCTTTGCCTGACAGAATTTCCTGTGCCTGCCGGATTCACCGTAACAGCGCACACGGGATGTTTCGGGCTGAAAGAAAACTCGATCGAAGCCATCGAGGCCGGCATCAAAGCAGGCGCGCAGATTGTGGAATTTGATTTGCAGTTCACCGACTCGGGTGAGCCTGTGCTGTCCCACGACGTGCCGGAAGAGGCATGCGTGCCGCTTTCGGATGCGTTTGCCTGCCTGCAAAAGCATCCGCACATTCGTGCAAATATCGACGTCAAGAACACAGCGCATCTGGAATGCATTCCGGCACTCGCGCAAGCATACGGCGTAACGCCGCAGATTTTCTTTACCGGTATCGAGGCAGACAACGTTGCGGCCGTGCTGGAAAAATGTCCCGGCATTCCGTACTATCTCAATGCGGATATACACCCGTTCACCGATTTGAACGCTCTGGCGGAACACGTTGCCGCACTGGGCGCTGTCGGCGTCAATATCAAAGGCGTCAAGCTTTCCCCGCGATTGACAAACGTTTTTCACGACCGGAATCTGCTCGTCTCTGTCTGGACAATCGACAGCCGCCTGAGCGCACGGTACGTGCTTTCCATGCAGCCGGACAACGTCACCACACGCCGCCCGGATCTGATCCGGACGTATATTCTTTCTAAGGAAGCGCTGATTAAATCGGGGTGTGCGAGGGGACGAGAGATTTTTTCGGCAGATTGTACAAAAAATCTGCCGGCTTGCTGACGCAAGGCAAGGATTTTTGGTGCAATATGACGGAAAAAGATCCATTCCTTCGTGCGCATCGGATTGAATCAGCGCTTCCCTAGGAAAAGAATCCGAAAAGCACTTGCACTCGCGCTGTCTTTGCTGCTCGCATTCGCATGCACAGCTACAGCCGCCGCGGCGGCCGATGCACAGAACGCCACGGCATTCGTCTTTTCCTCCGGAAGCGTCGCTGTTACGCAAGGCGCATACAGCGGCTACAGTGTCAGCGGAACGGACGTATCCATCCAAGAGAGCGGAACCTACAGCTTTTCCGGCACATGCGCCAACGGCAGCATCACAGTCAAAAAAGGCGTGACAGATGTAACGCTGATTTTAAACGGGATCAACCTTGGCAGCGCAGAATCTGCACCGCTCGTCTGCGCCAAAAGCAGCAGCGTAACGATCCGTGCTTCGGCAGGAACAGAAAACAAATTGTATGACACGGTGCGTAACAACGACGACGTTTATCCCGACAACACCGACGCGGAAAACGCTGTGCTCAAATGCAAGGACGGCTCCAATGTAACGCTCTGCGGTACGGGAACACTGCGCATCACAGCCAGCGGAAAAAACGGAATTAAATCCGGCGCAAGTACGGAATCGGAGGGCGATGCATCCCTGACAATCCGTGATCTGACTTTGGAGATCGCGACAAACGTCAATGATACGATCCATGCCGAATCCGCGCTTCATATTCTCAGCGGTAATTTGACCATTCGCGCAGCGGACGACGGCATACACAGCGACTATATTCTGAACATCGGCGAAAAAGGCGGAGCCGCAAGCCCCGTGATCCGTGTTGAAGAAAGCAACGAGGGAATCGAAGCGGCAACGATGCACATCTATTCCGGCACTCTGCGCGTGTATGCTGCCGATGACGGCATCAATGCCGCCAACAGCGATTTGACCGCCTACAGTTTCTCCTGCGACATTCACGGCGGAAGCGTTTATATCGACGCAGGCGGCGACGGGATCGATTCCAACGGTACGCTGACACTCTCCGGCGGGACGGTGGAAGTGTATGCCTCAGCACAAAACGACAATGCACCGCTGGACTGTGACGGAGCTTTCACACTTTCAGGCGGGACTGTTTTTGCGGTCGGTTCCGGCGGCATGACGCAAAATCCGAACAGTGCTGCACAACCGTATGTGATTTTCGGCTCCGGCGGCATGGGCGGTCAACCCGGCGGCATGAGAAGTTCGGCAATATCCATTGCGGCAGGCGACACGGTCACAATTGCGGATGCTCAGGGCAGCATTTTGTACAGCGGCACGGCACTGCGTCAGGCAGGATACGTGTTCTTCAGCAGCTCCGCATTGACAGAAAGCGGCACGTATACGCTGAACATCAACGGCGCCTGCACAGCAACAGCCATTGCGGGCGTCAACGGCTCCACGGCGGGCAGCCGTCCCGAAGGCGGACAAAATCCTCCCGATGCGCCGCAGCCGGAGGAAACGGACGACACATGCCCCTACTGCGGCAATACACATACCGGATCGCTCGGAACGATTGTGCTGCGGGTGCATACCGTCTTTTATGCCGTGCGCAACCTGTTTTCCGGATCGGATGCTTTGACAGCGAAAATCCGTGTTCTTCTTTCCGCGCTGGCCTCACGCATCGGCATCAGAGTTTTCTGAAAACTTTCAACTTTGGTATTGAAACTACCACAGAATTGTTGTATACTATTCTTGAAATACGGCTTCTGCCGAACAATGGAAAGCGAGGTACTCCCTATGCGTTACGAAATCAAAGGCAATGACCTGCCCGTAGTGATCTGCCAGCTGGAGCAGGGCGAGGAAATGATGTGTGAAGGCGGTTCCATGTCCTGGATGGACGACGGAATCGAAATGCAGACCGAAGGCGGCGGATTGGGCAAAATCTTCGGCAGGGTATTCACCGGAGAAAAAATGTTCAAAAACCGATACATCGCGCGCAAGAGCGGCGAAATCGCTTTCGCCTCCTCTTTCCCCGGCTCCATCAAAGCTGTTCAGGTTACGCCCGACACACCGATCATTGCGCAAAAAGGCGCATTCCTTGCCAGCTGCGGAAACATCGACGTTTCTGTCCATTTTCAAAAGAAGCTGGGCGGCGGCCTGTTTGGCGGCGAAGGCTTCCTGATGCAGAAATTCAGCGGCAGCGGCATAGTATTTCTTGAAATTGACGGCTCAGCTGTGGAGTATGATCTGCTTGCCGGACAGCGTAAGATTCTGGATACCGGTTATCTTGCCTGTATGGACGCATCCTGCACGATGGATGTACAGACCGTCAAGGGCGTGAAGAACGTTCTGTTTGGCGGCGAAGGGCTGTTCAATACCGTGATCACCGGCCCCGGCCACATCGTGATCCAGACCATGCCCATCAGCAACACTGCCATGACCCTTTATGCCCATATGCCCCACCCCACCTCTTCCAAATAAGACGCGGCAGCCCTGCTGCAGCGGGTTGAAGACACTCTCTGAAAAAATTTAATCCTGTAACGAAACAATGCCGGCAGTTTTGCCGGCATTGTTTCGTTACACCGTTAATGTAATACTATATTTTTCAATCCACGCCCTTTTGAAGCGACAAAGGTATTATACTATATTTTTTCATTAAAAACAACCTTCTTTTCTCCACTTCATTTTTCACTTCATATAATATTATATTAACTTAGGTATTGACTTCTTAATAAAACTATGGTAAGATAACACCGTAACAGCGACTCTTGTCGAATATTTATTGCCAATTTGAACGGGAGGTGGTTCGTATTCCTTCACAACCCTACCCTGCACACATTCGGTTTCTTGCGGACGGAACGCCTTTGGTGCAATCCGTTGAAGCACACAATGCCGCCGTCGCGCAATATGCCATGCGCTGCCTTGCGCCTGCCGGCCTGTCAGACGCCGTCCGTCCTGCGGCGCTTGTGCACGACGCCGGAAAGTTTACCCCCGCAAGCTGCGATTACCAGTGGGACGCTGCACGCGGCAAACCCGTGCGCCGCGGAAGCGTGATTCACACGTTTCAGGGATGCCGCCTGCTTTTGGAACGGCACAATCCCTACCCGACGGAATACGCCGATTTGACGTCCGAGCTTTTGGCGTACGCCGCCGCGGCTCATCACGGGTTGTTTGATTTGTACAGTCCGCATCCCAATACGTGTAAGCGTTCCGACAAATCCGGCCCGCAGACGATGCATGGCTTCCACGATCGCATTCAACGCGAGGGCATTCAATATGCACATGCACGCCGCACTCTGCTGGAAAAAGAGATGGACGAGCCGATGCTGCGGCAGATGTTTCTGGACGCAAACAACTGTCTTGAGCCTGTCTATCAAAAACTGGAAGGCATGGCTGACCCGCAGACCCGGCAGTACGCAGACAGCGAGTATTCTTTTTATCTGGGACTGCTCTCCCGGCTGCTTCTGTCCGCAGTGATCGAGGGCGATCGCCGGGATACCGCCGAATTCATGACCGGCGCACGCTTTCCGGATCCGCCTGAGGATCTGCATGCCTTCTGGCACGGCCGTCTGCTCCATATGGAAACGATGCTGGATCGTTTTTCAAAAGACACCCCTATTCAGCGCGCACGCCGCGCCATTTCAGACCAATGTCGTGCCTTTGCCGAAATGCCGCGCGGAGTTTACCGCCTGCATGTTCCGACAGGTTCCGGAAAAACACTGAGCAGCCTGCGCTTTGCACTTGCGCATGCCGCCAAACACGGAAAGCGCAGGATCTTCTTTGTCGCACCGCTTCTGACCATTCTGGAACAGAACGCAAAAATCTGGCGTGAATACATCGGCTCAGACGACATGGTGCTGGAACATCATTCTAACGTATTTCATACGGACGATACGGATCCGGAAACGTTGAATCGCCGGGAACTGCTGGAAGAAAGCTGGGATGTACCGGTCGTAATCACGACGATGGTACAGTTTTTGAACACACTTTTTTCCGGCGGCACTGCCTGCATTCGCCGCTTCTGGGCGTTGTGCGACAGTGTGATCGTTCTGGATGAGGTACAGACAATTCCGACGCATATGCTCACGCTGTTCAATCTGGCTGTAAATTTCCTCTCGGAAGTCTGCGGCGCAACCTTTGTCCTTTGCTCGGCCACGCAACCGTGTCTGGAAAAGGCGGTACATCCGCTGTTGCATTTACCACAGGATGTTGTGCCGTATGATTCCAAACTCTGGGAGCCTTTCCGCCGCACACAGATTGTGCCCTGCGGCAATAAATCGCCGGAACAAATCGAAGCTTTTTGCGAGGAAGTGCTGCAAGCCTGCAGCAGCCTGCTGATCGTCTGCAACAAGCGTTCACAGGCAAAGGCGCTTTTCGACGCGCTCTCCCGCACGCACGCATGCTTTCATCTGTCCGCATCCATGTGTCCGGCACACCGCAGGGACACGCTGCGCGCGATCACGCAATCGCTCGAGCGCAGCAAAAGCGGAGGCGCCAAAACAGTCTGCGTTTCCACGCAGGTCATTGAGGCGGGCGTTGACGTCTCCTTTGCGCGCGTGATCCGCATCACTGCCGGACTGGACAACATCATCCAATCCGCCGGGCGCTGCAACCGCAACGGAGAGTCCGACATTCCCGCCCCTGTGTACGTTGTCTCGTGGAATGCCGAATCACTTGACCATCTGCAAAGCATTGCACGCGCAAAAGCCGCCACTGTCGCTCTGCTGGAAGCATATCGCCGTGATCCCGCGCGCTTCCGGTCAGATCTTTCCGGCGACGCGGCCGCTGCATTCTATTACAGTTCGCTGTATACCAATCTGGAAAAGGATCATCAGGATTATATCCCACCCGGCAAAACATACAGCTTGTTTGATTTGTTGTCTGAAAACGACAGTTGTCAGCCGGAGAACACGGAAGAAATTCCGCCGTTTGTGCTTTGCCAATCCTTCCGAACCGCCGGACAGCTTTTTCAGGTGTTCGATGAGAACAGCGAATCGGTCATGTCGCCCTACGGCGAAGGCGCCGATCTGATCGCGGAGCTGGCAAGCGCCGGTGAATCGGCATCTATCGCTTTTTTGCAGGATTGGCTGCAGCGTGCAAAACCGTACATGCTGTCTGTTTACCCCTATCAAATGCATGTTTTGGAAAAAGAAGGCATGTACTCGATCGCAAACATCCGGATCCTCTGTCCGGAACAATATGATACATCTGCCGGACTGGTGAGCCGCGCAAACGAAAAAGAATTTTTGGAGGTGTAAGGGTGAAAAACACTCAGTTTCCAAACATTGTGGAATTTGAAGTCACCGGAGACTACGGACTGTTTTCCGATCCGATCATGCGCGTCGGCGGAGAAAAATGCACCTATCAAGTGCCGACTTATGAAGCACTGAAAGGGATTCTGTCCTCCATCTATTGGAAGCCAACGTTCATTTGGATCATTGATGCCGTCCGCGTTCTGAATCCGATCCAGACACAAGTCAAGGGTATCCGCCCGATCAAATATCACGGCGGCAATGACCTTGCATACTATACCTATCTGCGGGATTGCCGCTATCAGGTGCGCGCACACTTCGAGTGGAACGAAAACCGTCCGGAGCTTTCCTCTGACCGCAACGAAAACAAGCATCACGAAATGGCAAAAAAAATGATCCTCAAAGGCGGCCGACGCGATATTTTTCTGGGTACGCGGGAATGTCAGGGATATGTCGAACCATGCGTGTTCGGCGAGGGCGAGGGATATTACGATGCATTGCCGCAACTTTCCTTCGGCGTGATGCTGCATGGGATCACCTATCCGGACGAAGCGTACAACCAGCAGACTGCCGGTAAAATGACCGTCCGTTTCTGGCGGCCTGTGATGGAAAACGGTGTAATTCATTTTCCGCGGCCGGAACAATGCCCGGAAGAATTGCAAAAAGTTATACGCAAAATGCCGATCAAACCATTCGGCCACGCGCAAAACAACTTTTCCGGGCTGCGTGAATTCGGGGAGGTGAACTGATGGGACTGCTTCAAAAGGCGGTAGAAACATTTGACTGCCACAACGCTTATGTCGGTGTTGTGCGCGAAGGGCACCATGTGCTGCCGCCGATCAGCCATATCGTTACCAGCGCACAGCTGGAGATCACGCTCGATCCGGACGGCCGGTTTGTGGATGCGGCTGCGTTCGACAAAAACGCGCCAAAAGTCATCATTCCCGTAACGGAAGAATCCGCCGGCAGAACAAGCGCGCCTGCCGCACATCCGCTGTGCGATCAACTCGGGTATCTGACGCCGCTGCAAGAGAAAAAATACAAGCTCTATCTCGATGGTCTGCGTGCATGGGCACAGTCGCCGTACAGCCATCCGAAACTGCGTCCGATTTTACAGTACGTGCAGTCGGGCACGATACTCGACGATCTTGCCTCGCTTGCGCTCATCCAGTGCGACGCGCATGGGCTGCCGGCCAATGAAAAAGCGCTTGTCTGTTGGCGGATCGTCGGATTGGACGAATCACAGCCGACTGCATGCTGGATGGACACATCGCTCATGCACGCTTATGTGCAATATATCCTTGCGCAAAAACAGACGCAGGAAAAGCAGCTGTGTCTGATCTGCGGCGAAATGGTTCCGGCCGGAACAAACCATCCGAAAGGAATCATCCCGATCAACGGAAACGCCAAGCTGATTTCGGCAAACGACGCAAACGGCTTTACCTACCGCGGCCGATTCGATCAGGATATACAGGCCGCCTCTATCGGATTTGAAGCATCACAAAAGGCACACTGCGCACTGCGCTGGCTCGCTGCAGAGCAGGGAATTCAGGTCGTTTACGGCGGCAGAACCTTCCTGACGTGGAATCCGCAAGGCAAAAAAGTGTGCAGTGCTGTCGGCATTTTTCGCAAAAATACAGCTGCACGCGTGATTCCCTCGGATTACAAGCAGGATCTTCTTGATACACTCAACGGCATGCGCACTACGCTGTCGCCCGCAGAAGGCGTTGTCATCGCCGCTTTTGACGCGGCAACCACAGGCAGGCTCTCTTTGACGTATTACAACGAGCTGCCCGGTTCCGATTTTTTACAGCGGCTGTATGACTGGGATTTGACCTGCTGTTGGCTAAATGGCGCATTCGGCATCCAATCGCCGTATCTCAAACAGATTGTCGACTGCGCGTTCGGCACACAGCGAACCGAAAAGAACCAGACGCGCATGGTCACGGATGACCGGATCCTGCGCGAACAGATGCAGCGTCTTGTCGCATGCCGGATCGACAAAGCACGCATCCCGCGGGATTTTGTCACCGCGCTGGCCAACCGTGCGTCCACACCGCATGCCTACGAAGTAAATGTATGGCGCAGAATTCTATTTACCGCCTGCGCGGTACTGAATAAATACGAAACTGATCGGAAAGGAATGAACGTTTTGTCCTGGGAACTTCTTAAAAAAGACCGCAGCTTCCAATACGGCCGACTGCTTGCCGTGATGGAGCGGCTGGAATTGGATTACTACAACAAGTCCGGTGAAGACAGATTGACCGCGGCGATCAAAGCGATGCCGGAATTCCGCCGCCGTCCGTGGAATATTTATGAGCGGGTCAACCGTCACCTGACGCAAGCGTACCTGCCGCGTGTGGAAAGATGGCAGCGTGAACGTTACGCACGCATGAAGGATGAGATCACGGGCATTCTGCGTGAATTCCCGCAGGAGGAGTTGAATCGCCCGCTTGACGATATTTACCTGATGGGCTACGATCTGCAGCATGCAGAATTCTTTAAATCCAAAAAAACTACAGAAGAATCTGAGGAGGAACAAGCATGAGCACGCTGAAAAACAAAATTGACTTTGTCGCACTGGTATCCGTCAATATGGCCAACGCCAACGGGGATCCGCTTAACGGAAACCGCCCGCGCACAGATTACAACGGTCTTGGTGAAATGTCCGACGTTTGTATCAAGCGCAAGATCCGCAACCGCATGCAGGATCTGGGCAACGCCGTATTCGTCCAGTCCGAGGATCGCTGCAACGATGGTTTCGGCAGCCTGAGCGAACGCGCCGCCTTTGTGATGAAAGGCATCAAAGACCGTGAGGAATATGCCCGTCTTGCCTGCGCATCCTGGCTGGACGTCCGTGCCTTCGGTCAGGTGTTCGCTTTCAAAGACACCAAAGGCGTCTCTGTCGGCGTGCGCGGTCCTGTTTCCATTCACCAGGCTGTCAGCATTTCGCCGGTGGAAGTGGAATCCATGCAAATCACCAAAAGCGTCAACGGCGAAAAGAAAGAAAAAGGTGAAACGCGCGCTTCCGACACCATGGGCATGAAGCACTTTGTCCGCTTCGGACTGTATATTCTCAAAGGCTCCATCAACGTGCAGCTGGCGGAAAAGACCGGGTTCAGTGAGGAAGACGCGCAGATCATTAAAGAATGCCTGCGCACCCTGTTTGTCAATGACGCATCCTCCGCACGTCCGGAAGGCTCGATGGAGGTTGTCAAACTGTTCTGGTGGCAGCACAACTGCAAGGATGGACAGTACTCCTCCGCCAAAGTGCACCGCAGCGTGCAGGTCGCGCTGAAAGATCCGGATTGTCTGCCGCAGTCCGCAGAGGATTATGTGATCACTCTGCTGGCGCTGGAAGGTCTGGAGCCGGAGATTATAGATGGCGTATAACGAGGAAGACTTTCTGCAGCTATCCGGTCTGCAGCACTTCGTGTTCTGTATTTTGCTGCATTCGACGAACTGATCCTGCGCGACAAAGAAAACTTTCGGTTCACCGGCCGCAATCGGCGTCCGCCGCTTGACCGCGTCAACGCTATGCTTTCGTTCGCCTACAGTCTGCTCACACACGACTGCGCAAGCGCATTGGAAAGCGTCGGTCTGGATGCATATGTCGGTTTTCTGCATCGCGATCGTCCGGCGCGCACATCGCTCGCGCTCGACCTGATGGAAGAAATGCGGCCAATCCTTGCCGATCGGTTTGTGTTGACTGTCATCAATAACCGCATTTTGGACGCGAATGATTTTCACACGGAGGAGAGCGGTGCGGTGCGCATGACGGATAATGCCGCATGGTCCCTCTCCCCACGGAGAGGGTGGATTGAAATATGATTGTTATCTCCTTTTCAATTACTGAGCTGTGGTCCCTCTCCCCACGGAGAGGGTGGATTGAAATGCGCAGCGGTAGCCGGATATTACGTTGATCTTGCCGTCCCTCTCCCCGCGGAGAGGGTGGATTGAAATGTCGGTTTGCCGGAGAAAGCGCCGACGCTGCGGGTCCCTCTCCCCACGGAGAGGGTGGATTGAAATATCGTTACGGTGGAGTACGAAGAAAGAGAGGAATAAGTCCCTCTCCCCACGGAGAGGGTGGATTGAAATCATCCCGTATTTTGCGAGCATACCACCGTGCAGTTGTCCCTCTCCCCACGGAGAGGGTGGATTGAAATGGGTATTCACGCAGCGTGCCTTCCATGCGCCAGGCGGTCCCTCTCCCCACGGAGAGGGTGGATTGAAATGTCAACATACGTCTCTACCTCCCCTCTCATTTTAGTCCCTCTCCCCACGGAGAGGGTGGATTGAAATGAGACATTTGCAACGAAAGCCATGCCGTCGGTCAGTCCCTCTCCCCGCGGAGAGGGTGGATTGAAATCTGCGCGACCAGACGGGCAACCGGCGCTTCTGGGGTCCCTCTCCCCACGGAGAGGGTGGATTGAAATTATCCTTTTCTGCTGCCTCAAACTCCGCCTTCTTGTCCCTCTCCCCACGGAGAGGGTGGATTGAAATGCCGGTATCGAGTTTACGTCCGAGTACGCCAAGTCCCTCTCCCCACGGAGAGGGTGGATTGAAATGTCGCCGTACCATTTGCGCGGCTTGGTGTCGATGGTCCCTCTCCCCACGGAGAGGGTGGATTGAAATATTTGCGACCTGCTGCCAGGACAAACCATCCTCAGTCCCTCTCCCCACGGAGAGGGTGGATTTAAATAGCCGCACGGGCAGGATCAGAAACAGGAAACTGTCACGTCCCTCTCCCCACGGAGAGGGTGGATTGAAATGTTAACGGCAACGTACAAATCGGTGGAACGTCGTTGTCCCTCTCCCCACGGAGAGGGATGAAATAAAACAAAGAGCGTCCTCTCCGCATGGTGAACGGAGAGGACGCTGTGCTGTGTTGTATCGGAGAATTATTCCGCTGTTTTGCTGCCTTTTTTGGAGAGAAGCAAATTGACGACGATACCGAGAATCAGCGCGCAGGCAATCTCGGTCAACGTAACCTGACCGATCTTCAGGGACATGCCGCCGATTCCGCAAATCAAAATCACAGACACAACAAACAGGTTGCGGTTGTCGCCGAGATCGACATTCTGAATCATCTTCAAACCGCTGACAGCGATAAAGCCGTACAGCGTGATGCACACGCCGCCCATCACGCAGGATGGAATTGTGGACAGAAACGTCACAAACGGACCGAAGAAGGAGATCACAATCGCCATGATTGCCGTTGTCAGGATCGTTACGATGGATGCGTTTCCGGTAATCGCGACACAGCCGACAGATTCGCCGTATGTGGTGTTGGGGCAGCCGCCGAACAGTGCGCCCACCATGGAACCGATACCATCGCCCAGCAGCGTGCGGTGCAGACCCGGA
Organism: uncultured Clostridia bacterium; assembly: GCA_946610835.1. Classification (GTDB taxonomy): domain Bacteria; phylum Bacillota; class Clostridia; order Oscillospirales; family Acutalibacteraceae; genus UBA1425. The sequence continues at coordinate 14,618 of CAMOCU010000003.1, forward strand.
TCCTCCAACAGTTCGGAGCCAATGACAGAGGAAAGGTTCTTGTGGTCAGCAATGTGCTCGGCAAACACCACAAACGCCACAGGGATATAAGCCACCGCAATGGTTGCAATGTATTTTCCGTTGATCGCACTCAACCCCTTCACGGCAGTCAGGAATGTGAAATCCGGAATCCACTGCATCTCTTTGAACAGAGAGAAATTGATCACCTGCAGCACTTCGTTGCCGGTCTTGATGCCAATCAATGTAAAAACGGCAGCAACGATATAGCCCGCAAGGATGCCGATGATAAACGGAATAAGCTTCATCATTTTCTTTCCGAACACGGAGCAAAGCATTACAACGATCAGTGTCACAAGCGCGCAGCAAAGACTGACCCAGCCTTGCGCGTTCATCGTGAAAACGCCGCCTTCTGCCGCAGCGCCCTTGAGCGAATCGCCCACAGCATTACCTGCAAGAGATAATCCGATGATTGCCACGGTCGGGCCGATCACAACGGGAGGCATAAGCTTGTTGATCCATTGAACACCGGCAAATTTGACCACGAGCGCAATGACCACATACACAAGGCCTGCAAAAATTGCACCAAGGATAATGCCCGCGTAACCGGCTTCCACAGACGCTGCGCCGGCAAACGCTGCGAACATCGAGCCAAGAAACGCGAACGAGGAGCCGAGGAATACAGGGCTTCTGAACTTTGTGAACAGAAGGTACACAAGCGTGCCGATACCTGCGCCAAACAGAGCCGCAGACTGGCTCATGCCGTTGCCAACGATGGAAGGAACGGCAATCGTCGCCGCGAGAATTGCCAGAAGCTGCTGGAACGCGAACACGAGCAGCTGGCCGAATTTCGGCTTGTCTTTGACATTGTAGATGAGTTTCATAAATTTACCCCCTATAAGATTCGTTATGCGGATTGTCCGCTGTTAACCGTTGGGTGCCGCAGAGAACGACAGCATTTTCTCCGTCGATCCGCGCAATACGCACATCAATGCTCTCGGCACGGGATGTCGGCACATTTTTGCCCACATAATCTGCACGGATCGGCAGTTCCCGATGCCCTCTGTCTACCAGAATCGCCAGCTGGATCGCCGACGGTCTGCCCATGGAAAAAACCGCCTCGATTGCCGCGCGCACTGTTCGACCCGTATACAGCACATCATCCACAAGAATGACCTTTTTGCCGCTAACAGGAATGCGTCGCGTTTCGCCGGACGGGATTGGCCGCGGCGGAAGATTGTCGAGATCATCCCGATACGCATGGATGTCAATGCTTTCGCACGGCACACGCACGCCCTCAATCATCTCTATATTGTCGCAGATTCGCTGTGCAAGATCTGCGCCCCTGCGTTCGATGCCGACAAGCAGCAGATCGCGCGTGCCGCGGTTTTTTTCGGTGATCTCGTGCGCAATGCGCATCAGCGCGCGGCGCATCGCCGCCTCGTCCATCAGCTGAGCCTTGCACTCCATCGCTGTACCCCCGCAGAAAATGATCCTCTTGAAACTAAAAAAGCCCTGTCCGAAAAACCGGACAGGGCGCAACCGCAGTATTGCTTCAGAACCCTTCCGGCCTCTCTGTGCCGTTTTAAAGTTTCTCTTCTGCAATATCATACCCGATACGCCGGGGATTGTCAAGAAAATTGACGGATGTTTTCGCATTTCGTCGAAACTGCCAAAGAATTCCATATATTGTCGTATAAAATGACAAGAAAAAAGCAGCCGTACAAGATCTTGTACGACTGCGGAAAATTACTGCTCGGCGTAGACGCTGACTTTTTTGCGATCTTTGCCCATGCGCTCGAACTTGACTTTGCCGTCGATCAGTGCAAAAAGCGTGTCGTCCTTACCCTTACCGACGTTGGTGCCGGGATGAATTTTGGTGCCGCGCTGGCGAACAAGAATGTTGCCCGCCAGAACGAACTGACCGTCTGCTCTCTTCGCGCCCAGTCTTTTGGACTCGGAATCACGGCCGTTCTTGGTGGAACCCATTCCCTTTTTATGTGCAAAAAGCTGAATGTTGATCTTAAGCATGATGATTACCTCCATAGATGATTTTGAGTTGTTTGGGGTACTCGCGGGACAATTCCCGCAAATGCAGGGCGAATCCCTGCAGCAGATCCTGCGCGGATCCGCTGTCCGATTGCAGCAGCACGGTCATTTTGCCGTCCGCCTGCGACACAGCACAGGGAACGCGGCAAATCTCTGTGAGCGTGTTAACCGTCATATATGCTGCCGAAGAAACTGCCGCGCAAAGAATATCCTGCCCTGCGCGAGCCAAGCCGGCATGTCCGGACACGGAATAACCGGTGTATCGGCCGCCGTCTCTTTGAAATCGGACGGTGATCATTTACGCGTTGATCGCGGTGATTTCCACCTTGGTATAGGGCTGTCTGTGACCCATCTTGCGTTTTTCGTTCTTCTTGGGCTTGTAGGTCATGACGGTGACTTT
>CAMOCU010000004.1 GCA_946610835.1 uncultured Clostridia bacterium
GGCTCAGCCCCTGCTGCTTGACTCGGATCCGCAATAACCGGAATCGGATTGCAAGCACAAACAACTTGTACAACGGATTCTTTGCAAGCAGGCAATCCGGCGCTGTACAAGCACTGTTGGATCTCGCCTGCACGCTTCCGTCGGTTCTTTTTTTCGTCCTATGCACACGGAAAGATTGATTTTTCTTCATTACGAAAATAATTGAGAAAGCGCGGGATCCATCCGGACGTGTGAGGTTTGCGTAATTTTCGGCAGATCGTCCGAAAAGGCTGCCGCACAGCTGACGCAAGGCAGGGAATTTTGTGCAATCGAACGAGAAAATCTCTTCGCCTTCGGCAGCATACTGTGTTTGCTTTTTGGAGAAAGCTGCGCCCCGTGCAGAATGTACTGCACGGGGCGTTGTGTTATGGTGTTATTGCGTCCGTTTTATCGGAACGCTGTGATCAAAGAGCGACCTGCTCTCTGCTCGCCTGGTTGAGTGCGCTGGAGCCAACAACAAGGGACTTGATGATCGTCAGGTCTGTGTTGTTGATGTCGCCGTCGTCATTCAAATCCGCTGCAAACGCATACACGGAATTGAAGGAGTTGTCCATCGAACCCACAACAAGCGCTTTCATAATACCCATGTCGGTGGAGTTGATCACGCCGTCGCCGTTCAGATCGCCGAAGACGACCGCAACGAATGTGTCTGCGACTTCACCGGTGTAATCGTTGATCAATTTGATCTCTGTACCGGTACCGACGATGTTGGTGCCGTACTCCAGATGGCCGTTACCGATGACCTCAAGGTAATTGCTCGAAACCTCTGTGGCGGACGCTTCTTCCTTCAGACCGAAGATGTACTTGCGATCGCCGTTGATGATCGTGGTGGAGCCTTCCTTCGCCACAAGCTCCAGGATTTCCTGGCTTGTGGGCGACCAGTAGGCGTAGAACGTCATGTCAGAGTAGACCTTGTCGGTTTCACCGGCGGGTACAAGGGAATCGGATGCAAGGCTCCAGCCCTTGAACACATAGTCTGTGCCGGCTCTGGTGGGCTTGGCGTCGGGATACAGGATCGCGTCGCCGTACTTGCGCTGGATGACCTGGAATTCGGTTCTGCCGCTGTCGTCGTTGTACAGGAAGGTCAGGTTGTAAATGCGCTCCTGCAGGCCGGCGATTGCGTCGCTGAGCAGCTTGGAATAGCTTGTTGCATTGCTGACGCCGTTGATGGTGTTCTGGTCAAACACGCTCAGATTCCAGTCGATACCGTTGAGAATGCTGTTGAGCGTAGCAACGGAGCTCTGCGTATAGCGCGTGTTCAGGAATTCCATATCCACCGCAGTGGAAAGTTTGCCGGCATTTTCGCGCGCCCAATTGATCCAGCGGCTGTACACCGTGTTGGTTACGTTGGATGCGGGCAGAGTGAAGCCGGGCGTGCCGCTCGGGATCGTCAGAATCAGGCTGAACAGATCCTCATAGTTGGCATCCAGAGGATCAAGGCTGTCGATGTAGCTCTTGAGTTCTTCGTAGATGTCGCCGTTCTTTTCGAGCTGGCTCTGGTGGATGATCTTGAGATCTCTGTCGATCTCATTGATGTACGTCTTGAGATCGCCGACGCTTTCGGCGGTGTAGTAGTTTTCAAGGTTGGCCAGCGGCACACGGATCTTGTTGATCGTCGGCAGATAGTCGGTGATCAGCGCATCCAGATTCGTGTAATCCGCATCCTTGAGCTGCAGCGTGCTGTGATACGCCTTGGCCAGCGCATCGACATACTCTTTGAGATAAGCCTGTGCCGGACGCTTGAGCGCTGCATCGGCAAGATCGTTGACCACGCCGTTGATGCCTGCGCCGTTGCCGTACACTTCGTCGCGCAGATCTTCCACGCTGTTGGCTGTGTAGATGCTCATGTTGTCCTCTGTTTCGAGGATGCGTTCGATGGTTGTGAGCAGGGCGCTGTAGCTGTGGGAAGCGTTACACGCGGGATAGAACGCATCGTTCATATCGTCGTAGTAGCCTTCTTCGTAATGCGTGCAGGCATAGCTGACTGTGTAATCCACTTCTGCGAGCGTCAGATTGTCGAGTGCACCCTGCAGTGCGGTCGTCAACGCGTCCACACGAGCCTGCTGCGACTGCTGCAGACCGTGATTGTCAGCGTTCGTTGCAGCGCTGTAAGCGCTTTCAAGCACTGCTGTGTCGAAGTCAGACCACTTATACGTGCCGTTGCTGTTGAGCTTTTTGGCCATTTCACCGCCAACGACATATTCGGGATCGTTAGCCGCATTGGCCGGGAGCCGCTGCGCGTCTCTGTATCCCTTAACTGTTGCGGTCAGCTGGTTGAGCGCGTAATAGTTTGCGCTCCACAATGCATAGAACGTCACGTCGCCTGCGGGCATGGTGAACGCCGCGCCGGCTCTGTATTCCGCGTAATTTTCGCCCTCGCCGGAATACCAGCCGAGGAACTCGCGGCTCTGCTGTGTTTCAGCGGATTCGATCTGCAGACCGTTGCCTGCGGGAAGATTGATCTTTTCGCCGTAAACTTTGCCCTCCATCGCAGCAGGAACGCTTTCCGGATTGGTCGCGCCGTTGGCATTGAATGTGACCGTGTAGGGGATGTTGTTCCACACTGCAAACAGCGTCACAGTGTTTCCGGTGGTCAGGTTGGAAACAGACGCGCCGTCGTCAAACGCCTTTTCGCCGCCTGCGGTCAGGGACCAGCCGGCGAACTGTGCGCCGGTCTTGGTGAATGCGTTGGGCAGCAGAGCGTACGTCTCGTCGTATGCGCAGTCGTCCATGGAAGCCATGTTGCCGGAACCGCCGTTCGGGTTAAAGACGATCGTATAAACGATCGGCGTCCAGGCGGCCTTCAGGCTGATGTTTTCTGCGGGCATCTTGGCAGGCACAATGTAAGCGTCGCCGTTGTCGGTACGCAGCCAGCCGCCGAAGATGTAACCGGTCTTGGTCGGTCTGGCCGGAGCGGTGATCGCCGCGTCAAATTCTGCGGTGATATTCGCCACGGCGCTGCCACCGTCGGTGTCAAAGCTGATCGTGTAGCTGTTGCGCGTCCAGGTCGCCTTCAGCGCAACATTCTGCGCAGGCATCTTGGCGGGGATGGTGTAGGCGCTGCCGTCGGCAGTGATCCAGCCGCCAAACGTGAAGCCGGCCTTGGTCGGTGCTGCCGGAGCGGTGATCGCCGCGTCATACGCTGCGGTGATGCTCGCCACGGCGCTGCCGCCGTCTGTATCAAAGCTGATGGTGTAGCTGTTGCGCGTCCAAGTCGCCTTCAGCGCGATGTTCTCTGCGGGCATCTTACCGGGCACAATGTAGCCCGTGCCGTCCTCGCGGATCCAGCCGGCGAAAGTGAAGCCCGTCTTGGTCGGTGCTGCCGGAGCGGTGATCGCCGCGTCAAATTCTGCGGTGATATTCGCCACGGCGCTGCCACCGTCGGTGTCAAAGCTGATCGTGTAGCTGTTGCGCGTCCAGGTCGCCTTCAGCGCAACATTCTGCGCAGGCATCTTGGCGGGGATGGTGTAGGCGCTGCCGTCGGCAGTGATCCAGCCGCCAAACGTGAAGCCGGCCTTGGTCGGTGCTGCCGGAGCGGTGATCGCCGCGTCATACGCTGCGGTGATGCTCGCCACGGCGCTGCCGCCGTCTGTATCAAAGCTGATGGTGTAGCTGTTGCGCGTCCAAGTCGCCTTCAGCGCGATGTTCTCTGCGGGCATCTTACCGGGCACAATGTAGCCCGTGCCGTCCTCGCGGATCCAGCCGGCGAAAGTGAAGCCTGTCTTGGTCGGTGCTGCCGGTGCAGTAATCGCCGCATCATACAGTGCGGTGATGCTCGCCACAGCGCTGCCGCCGTCGGTGTCGAAGCTGATGGTGTAGCTGTTGCGTGTCCAGGTCGCCTTCAGCGCAACATTCTGCGCAGGCATCTTATCAGGAATGGTGTAAGCGCTGCCGTCGGCGGTGATCCAGCCGGCGAAGGTGAAGCCCAGTTTGCCGGGCGCACGCGGCGCTTCGATCGCATCGTTATACAGTGCCGTAATGCTCGCCACAGCTGTGCCGCCGTCGCTGTCGAAGCTAATGGTGTAGCTGTTGCGTGTCCAGACTGCTTTCAGCGCGACATTTTCAGCCGGCATTTTTGTAAAGGAGAAGTTGTCGCCGGAGCTTGCCACGATCCACTTGGAGAATGTGTAGCCCGTCTTGACCGGATCAGCCGGAGCGGAGATCGGCGCGTCATACTTCGCCGTAATGTCGGCCACGGCATTGCCGCCGTCACTGTTGAAGCTGATGGTGTAGCTGTTGCGGGTGTAATAGAGTTTAAGAACAAGATAAACATGGTTCTCGTCTGCGTCGCCGTCCAGAACAACGCCGGAAACGTTGTTGTTCGAGTTGCTCGAATCAAACGTGAAGCCCGTGAATGTTGGAGGCGTTGCGGTCACGATCGTGTCGATCTCCGCGGTGCCGCTGTCTCTGTTCGTCTTGTCGTCCGCAGCGATGGACGCCGGGTAGGTGCCGTCAAGATTCTGCTTATAATACTCGATATAATAAGTGGAATTCAAGTTGCCGTTAAGCGTCCAGTGCGCATACAGAGTCTGGTCTGCGCTCAGGAGCATCGGCTTTTCGATATCAACCTTTGTTCCGCCGCTTGCCGCTGTGTACCAGCCGTCGAAATCATAGCGGTTGCGTCCGATTTCGCCTTCGGGAACAACATAAGCGCTGCCGTAAGGCACGATGGATGTCTTGGTGGATGCGCCGCCGATCTTACCGCCGTTCATATCCCATGTGACAGTGTTGTTGCGCGCCCAGGAGGCATACAGTGTGATGACCGGCTTCGCCGCTGTCCAGTCGATCTGCGCTGTTTCGAGCACTTCTGCTGTGAGCGTGAAGGCTGCGTTGTTGCTGTACTGGATCGTCATGGCGTCGGCATCATCCTTGGTGAAGGCCCAGCCGTAGAATTCGTAAGTTGCGCTGTCGCCGGCCTTGGTTTTGCCGGTTTCCGTGTATTTTCTCAGATTCTGAGTCTTGCCGGCTTCAATCGAAGTCGCGCTGAAGAGTCTGTCTCTTGCGCTGAGATTGATGCCGTTAAGATCGTATTTGATGGTGAAGGACATGGGCGCCCACTGTGCATACAGCGTCACTTCCACGCCCTGAACCGTGGCAAGATTGTCAGAAACAGTTGCCTGATCCGCATAGCTGTCTCCGGAGCCGTCCGCCGCGGTATTCCATCCGCCGAATGTATACCCGAGACGGGTGAAAGCGGTGGAGGGCAGCGTAAACGATGTGTTGCATGTTGCAAGGATCGGATCCATGGAACCTGCGCCGCCGTTTGCCGCAAAGGAGACAGTGTACTGCGCGTTCTTCCAGCGCGCGGTCACGGTAATGTTGGCAGGGTTATCGACCGTTTTGCCGTTTACGATATGGGTTTCGCCGTAATACCAGCCGTCAAACACATAGGACGACTTGACCGGTGTTCCTTGGGGAACGGTGTACACACCGCCGAAGGTCACTGTGGTGACGATGTCGTTTGCGCTGTTATTGAGCGTGCCGCCATCCAGTTTCCATGTGACGGTAAAGGAATCCTCGTGCCACTGTGCGTACATCGTGATGGTTACGCCGTCCTGCGTAGTCAGACGCGCATCCAGATTCTCAAGCGGGCCGTAAACAGAGCCGCCGACCTTCGTGCGGGACCAGCCGTCGAACACATAACCGGAACGAACCGGAACATTGCTCGGAATCTGATATGCCGGATCATCATACGTACGCGTTACGTTTTCAGGCATATTCGTCACGCCTGAGCCGTTGGGATCGAACGCGATGGTGTACTCGATGGGCGTCCAGACCGCATGATACGTGCGGTTCGACGTAATCTGGCGGGAAGTACCGGGCTTCCATGTCACATCCTTATTGCTGTCCTGATACCAGCACAGATCCTTGTAGCCTTCCTTGGCCACAACGTCATTGCCGACGCCTGTGCCGGGCAGGCTGATGGACTCGCCGTAATTCTTTGTAACCGGATCCACAAGCGTACCGCCGTTGGAATCGAAAGTAACCGTAAAGGTCTGTCTCTCCCAAATGGCATACATGTCGATCACTGCGCCGTTTGTACTGGTCAGCGCATCTGCCCATTTTTCAGCTTCGTATTTCGCGGTTGCCGTACCCTGCGCGTTGGCATTCCAGTATTTGAAATCGTAACCGACTCTTGCCGGTTTCACGGGGAACTGGATCTGTTCGGTGCAGGAAACCGTCTTGCGATCAAACACATCGTCTGCTGTACCGTCGTTGGTATGGAAAACGACTGTATAGGTGTTCTGCGCAAATTTGAAGACCACGTCGCCGCCGGTCGTGTTCATTGTAAAGGAGAAGGGTGCAGAAGCGGAAAGCGTACCGTTGGTGCCGTTGGCATAAGAAGCGTAACGGTAACCGAGCGCCGGAACAGGATCAAAGCCGGAAACGACCTGACCCTCACGCAGCGTGTAGGTCTTGTTGCCGTCTCTGAGCGAGCCGTTCACGTCCGCACGGAAGTTCACCGTGTTGACCGCACAGATGTAGTATGTCAGTCCGTTTGCTGTAGCAGAAGGCGTATATGCGCCGCCGCTGAGCACGACAGTATCGTCCGCCGTGCGGTACTCCACGCCGCTCCAGCCGTCTGCCGCTGCCGCGTTGATCGTGTAGCGGGCTGTGCCGTTATTGTACGTCAGTGTCGCTGCGGAAATATTCTCGCGCGGGATCATCTTGTTGTTGGAGGATGCGCCTGCCGTCTTGTTGGCATTGAGAAGCGTCCATGTATTGCTCATATTCACGCTGCTCTTCTTGCCGATGAACGCGTTGCCGCTGAGCGTGCCGCCGTTGATCGTCACGCCGCAGTTGCTGACCGTAGCGGAAGAAACGGAACCTGCAAGCGCGCCGGCGTTGGTACCGCTGACCGTTCCGGAGGAGATGACCTGAACATTGGTCAGTGTGCCGCCGTTCATGATGCCCACGAAACCGGCGTACGTCGTGCCGGTAGAAGCGGAGATCGTACCGTCGATGCGCACATTCACATCATAGATCGTGCCGTTCTTGACACGGCCGAAGATGCCGCCGTAGGTCGAGCCGGAAACCGTCACGCCGCTGTTGACGGCGATGGTTTTGCCCTGACCGTTGTAAATACCGGCGAATTCGGAATCCTGAATCGGAGTCTGCGCATTCTGCGAGTAAATCAGATCCGCTGTCTGGATGTAGAACTTGTCGGCAGTTGTTCCGGTCACGCTGTAATTGCCAAGCACGTCGATCTGGTCAAGATGCTTGGTTGTAGCAATTTGGAACGGATAGTCCGCAGTACCGTAACCGCCTGCGAAAGCGCATTCCCACTCCGCGGTCAGCGTGATGGGGGCGCCGTACTGGCTGCAGATCTCGTCCTCATCCACTGTTTTGCCTGCGTTATTCTTCCAACCCTTGAACTTGTAACCGTCCATCTTGGGTGCGGGAAGCGTGCCGTATGTGCCACCGTAGGAGATTGTTTTGCTCGTCGTATCCGCGCCGGTCACAAATCCGTCATGACCGTACACAAAGTTGATTGTGGTTGCAACAGGCTTGTATTTGAATTCAAGCGTCTGATCCGTCGAAGTGAAGCCGGGCGTGAGCGTCTTGCTGCCCTCGTCGTCCAGTGTAAAACCGGGGAAAGATTCGGCCGTGGCCACCACAGTGGATCCGGAATCATACGCACCGGTTTCGGTGATCACGATATAGCCGTTTGCGGGAGTGTAGTTTGTGCCGTTGTAGCTGTATGTAAAGCCCTCCACAGCGGGAAGCTTGTAGTTGATGGTCAGCGTATGCTGCGCGCGAACCATGGCGTTTGTCGCACTGGTCAGCGTAGAAGCCGCAGAGTCGATCTGATCCTGCGTCACGTTCGGATTGCCCAGAACCTGTGCAGCGGCCTTCAGCTTTGCCTGCAGGTCGTCCACGCCGGAATACTGGCTGGACTGATAGTTGTTGTGGATCGCCGTGTTGACCGCAGCACGCAGCGCGGTCTTATCCACCGCACGCACCTGCACGCCGAATTTCAGGTGCATCGTCGCTGTAGACGAATTGGATCTGCGCATGCTGAAGTTGGCCTGCATGGTGTACATGGTCGTCACAGAAGGCGCGACGCTCGCCGCAGAGGGCGCGTATCCGTAATAGCCTTCGCCGTTTGTTCCGTTGGTATAGTCCACCGTATCCGAAATGTGCAGCGTGCCGCCCTCAACGGCGGAGAAGCCGGACATTTCCGACTTTTTACTGGAATCTTTGCTGCGGAACACGTACCAGCCGCCCTTAAAGTTAGGCAGCGTGTTCAGGGGCTGACCGGCATAACGGCTTTTATCGACCGTAACATATCCGTAACCGGTATTGTCGCCGACATAATAGTCTCCGCCGCCTTCTCTCTCTCGTTCGTAGGCAACAGACATACCGCCGTTGGAATCCTGTGTGAAGTAAGTCGATGCATCGTTGTTGCTCAGATGGCCGCTGTCATCGCCCAGATTCTTCGGAACGTTGTTGTCCGACGTCCACCCGGGCACCATCGGGCTCATCTTCAGTCCGGACGTTGCGGTGAAGTTGCTGCGGTATGTACCGCCGGCCACGCCGTGTACGCCCGTCATGAACGCAAACGCCGTAACAACAGGCTCGTTACCGATGGTCGTTTTGTACTGGTAGCCGGCCTGCGCGCCCGCCTGGCCAAGGGACGGCGTGTACACGTAAGTGTATGCCTTTGCCTGGAAGGACAGACCGTCGATGGTGTAGTTGAATGTCCAGGTGATCGTGTCGCCGGCAGCTGTACCGCCGCTGATCGTCGCCTTAAAAACATTCGCGTTCTGCACCGAGCTTGTGCTCAGTGTCACGTTTGTCGCGCCGGAATAGGTCAGCGCAATGTTGGTCGCTGACTTGCTCAGGCGGAATTCGATCTCACCCGTCGTTGTTGCAGCAGCCGACGGTGTTGTGCCCGTCAGGGCGCCTGCGATGTAGTACTGGAACGACGTACCGCCGGGTGTGCGGTAAATCGTTTCCGGCACTATGATGTCCGCAGTGACGTCCACGCTGGAATACGTGAAGGACGCCAGAGTGGACATTCCCACGCTGGTCATTGTCAAAACCATGACTACTGCCAGCAGGAAGCTGCCGAGTCGCTTGAAGGTCTTCATGCTGAATAATTCCTCCTTAAAAAAATTCCGTTTGTCGGACAGTGTACATGCACAGGTGCATACACCCATCCACTTTAACAAATCTATACTATCACAATCCCTTTGCTTCTGTCAACAGAATTTTTAATTATCTGTGAACAACCCCATTGTTTTTGTGAAAATTCACCAAATTCAATCATTGTTTCTTGACGTATATGCCAAGCTATGGTATCATATACATTTGAAAAAAGCTATGGAAAGGTTGCATTACATGAAACATGCTTTGATTCTTTTCGGCGGCGTGTCTTCGGAGCACGAAGTTTCCCTGCGCTCCGCTGCCGCTGTTTTAAACAACATTGACCGCACGCGCTATGATGTATCCGCCGTCGGCATCACAAAGGACGGACGCTGGTTTTTGTATACCGGCGAAGCGGGACACATCGCGGACGGTTCGTGGATCGGCGACGAGACGCATCTGACCGCCGCCGCACTTTCGCCTGACCGCAGCGTCCACGGTTTGTACCTTTTCCGATCCGCGGGCGTGGAAATCGTGCGGGTCGACGTTGTCTTTCCCGTTCTGCACGGCAAAAACGGCGAGGACGGCACCATGCAGGGCTTCCTGCAGTTGGCCGGCATTCCCTTTGTGGGCTGCGACGCGCTGTCCTCCGGCATGAGCATGGACAAAGCCGTGACCAACATGATTGCCGATCACATCGGCGTGCCGCAGGCCGGATGGTTCAGCGTGCCGCGCGAGGAATACGTCGCGAACCCTGCCGCCTTTGCCGCCAAAGCAGCCGAAACGCTCGGCTTTCCTTTGTTTGTCAAACCTGCCAACGCCGGTTCTTCGGTGGGCGTGACCAAAGTCTGCGACGAATCGTCGTTGGACAGCGCAATGCGTCTTGCGTTTACACACGACCGCAAGGTCGTTCTGGAGGAAGGGATCGACGGGCGCGAACTGGAATGCGCCGTTCTCGGCAACGACGACCCTGCTGCGCCGATGGTGGGCGAGGTTGTCCCCTGCCATGACTTTTACGACTACGAGGCAAAGTATCTTTCGGGCAACGACAGCGAGATCCGTATTCCGGCTCCTGTCGACGCCGAAACCTTCGACCGCGTGCGCACACTTGCGCGCAAAATTTTCCTCGCGCTCGGCTGCTCGGGGCTGTCGCGCGTGGACTTTTTCTGCCGGCGCAGCGACGGCGCTGTGCTTTTCAACGAAATCAACACCATTCCGGGCTTTACCTCCATCAGCATGTACTCCAAAATGCTGATCGCCGCGGGCATGCCCTTCGGGGAAATCATCACCCGTCTGCTGGAGCTGGCGCAGGAGAAATGGAGCGACGCATGAAAAAACGAAATATCGTGCTGACTATCCGCGACCACCATGTGCAGGACGGCGAATCCGATTCGTCCGAGCTGATTACCACCGGCACATTTGAAGGCACGGCTAACGATTACCGGATCAGTTATGCCGAGCAGGACGAGGCGCTCAAAGACTGTGTCACGACGCTGCACGTTGAGGGTGAAGAGCGCGTGACGATGGTGCGTACCTGTTCCAGCGCAGCCGAACTGATTCTCGAAACACGCAAACGGCATAACTGCCAATACGACACGCCCTACGGCAGCTTTATTCTCGGCGTTTATGCCAAACAGATTTCCTCCCACATCCTGCCCGACCAGGCATGCGGCGCACTGGCGTTCCGCTACACGCTCGATTTCAATTCCGCCAACAGCACGGAAAACGAACTGAACATTCTCTTCAAGGAGGCCGAACCCCATGTCCCTTATTGTTAACGAAGTCCAGCGGGACATCCGTACCCGCATATTAGAAGCCGCCGGCCGCGCCATGGCCGACGGTTCGCTGCCCGCCGCACCGACGGGTGATTTCAACATCGAAGTTCCTGCCGACCGCAAAAACGGCGACTTTTCCTCCAACGCGGCAATGGCTTGGGCACGCGATCTGCACCGCGCGCCGCGCATGATCGGACAAGCTATCGTCGAGCATCTCGATCTCGGCGGCTCGTTCCTGCAAAAGTGCGAAATGGCCGGCGCGGGCTTCCTCAATTTCTACCTGTCCGACAGCTACTATGCCGCCATCCTGCAAGACGTGCGTGCCAAGGGCGACCGCTACGGCCGCTCGGATTACGGCAAAGGCAAACGGATCAATGTGGAATTTATTTCCGCCAATCCCACCGGCCCCATGCACATGGGCAACGCCCGCGGCGGCGCACTGGGCGACTGTTTGTCCGCCGTTCTGGACGCAGCCGGATACGACGTGTACCGCGAATTTTATGTCAACGACGCCGGCAACCAGATCGAAAAGTTCGGCCTGTCGCTCGACATCCGCTATCAGCAGGCTCTGCTGGGCGAAGATGCGGCGCAAATGCCCGAAGACAGCTATCACGGCGAAGACATCCGCGAACATGCGGCCGCCTTTGCCGCGCAATACGGCGAGCAGTATCTGCATGTGCCTGAAGCGCAGCGGCGCAAAGCGCTCGTGGATTTCGCACTGCCGAAAAACATTGCGCTCATGCAGGAAAACGTGGCAAAATACCGGATCGTGTATGACAAATGGTTCTACGAAAGCGAGCTGCACAAGGGCGAGGTGGCCGACACAATCGCGCTTATGCAAAGCAAAGGTCTGACATATGAAAAGGACGGCGCACTGTGGTACCGCGCAACGGAGCACGGCGGCGAAAAGGACGAGGTACTTGTCCGTTCCAACGGCAACCCCACCTACTTCGCGGCGGATATTGCCTACCACCGCAACAAGCTTGAGGTGCGCGGATTTGACAAAGCGATCGACATCTGGGGCGCGGATCATCACGGCCATGTGGCGCGGATGAAGGGGGCGCTCGAGGCAATCGGTATTGATTCCGGCCGCCTGGATGTAATCCTGATGCAGCTGGTGCGCCTGGTCAGCGGCGGTGAAGTGGTGCGCATGAGCAAACGCACAGGCAAGGCGATCACTTTGACAGATCTTTTGACCGACATTCCGATTGACGCCGTGCGCTTCCTGTTCAACATGCGCGAACCCGGCTCCCAGATGGAGTTCGATCTGGATCTGGCCGTTGAACAGAGTGCGCAGAACCCGGTATATTACTGCCAATATGCCCACGCGCGCATCTGCAGCATTTTCCGCAAACTTGCAAACGAAGGCGTTCTGCCGCGCGACTGCACAACGCAGGAACTCGAACGTCTGAACGCGCCTGAAGAGCGCGAACTGATCCGCCACCTGTCCGCACTGACCGAAGAGATCGTGGGCGCTGCCAAAAATTATGATCCCGCCCGCATCACACGCTACACCATCGACCTCGCCTCGCTGTTCCACAAGTTCTACAACGCCTGCCGCGTTTCAGTCGAGGACGAGAGCCTGATGCAATCACGCCTGTATCTGTGCGCATGTGTGCGCGACACAATCAAAAATATTCTCACTATGCTCAAAATCGACGTGCCCGAAAGTATGTAATTCTTTCAGACAGAGACAGCCGGACGATCCGAAAAAGATCGTCCGGCTGTATTGCTTTTTCAATAATTACTTTTTCTTTCTCAATGTAGGCACCAGCACAAGAACGGCAATCACAACCACGGCGCCGATCAGAATGAAGATCGGCGTTTTGGCATGCGCGCCGCTGCCGGTGACCGGCAAAGCGTCGGCAGCAAAAACCGTTTGAAACAGTACCGTGCCGAGACTGAGCACCATCAAAGCCGCAAGAACAATGGCGACGATGCGGACAATGAGCGAACGTTTATCCTGATTCTTCATAAGCTTTGACTTCCTTTATTCCAAATTCATTTTACTGCGCATATCCGACGCGATCCTTTGCGCCAGCGCATCCGCAGACGCAGCGTCCTGCGCAACGGCCGTGATATAAATTTTGATCTTCGGCTCCGTGCCGGACGGACGGACAATCACGCCGCTGCCGCCGGGGAGCGCGTATTGCAGCACATTGCTGCGGGGCAGATCAATGGTAGTCCGCGTTCCTGCGGCGACATCCAGCGTTTCACCTTTGGCGTAATCCGAAACTTTTTCGACCGCCAAACCGGCGATTTCCTGCGGCATATTGTCGCGCAGGCCCTGCATCAGCGCACGCATTTTTTCCATTCCGCTCGCGCCTTCAAATCCGAAATTCAGCAGCGTATTGCGGTACATCCCGTGCTCGGCATACAGCGCACGCATCACGTCGATGAGCGTTTTGCCCTGCGTTTTGTAATAGGCCGCCATTTCCGCGATCAGCATCGACGCGACAACCGCGTCTTTGTCGCGCGCGTGCGTCCCGACAAGATACCCGTAGCTTTCCTCCATGCCAACGACAAAGCGATCCGCCTCGCCCGCATTTTCCAGCCGAGTGATCAGCTCGCCGATATACTTGAATCCGGTCAGCAGACTGCGCGTTTCACCGCCGTATTTGGCCGCCACGCGCGACACCAGTTCCGTCGTCACAAACGATTTAATGACAATGGGATTTTGCGGGAGCGTTCCCTGCGCTTTGCGGCAGGAGAGGATGTACTCTGTCAGCAGAACACCGACTTCGTTGCCGCTCATCAGTTTGTATTCCCCGCCATCAAGCACGGCGATTCCCACACGGTCGCAATCCGGATCCGTGGCCAGCAGCAGATCCGCGCCCTGCTTTTCCGCCAGCTGCAGCGCGCAGGCAAACGCCTCGCGAATTTCCGGATTCGGGAATGGGCAGGTCGGGAAGTTGCCGTCCGGATTTTCCTGCTCGGGCACGACGGCTACATCCGCCTGGCCGATTCGGCGCAAAATCTCGCGCACCGGCTTGTTGCCCGTACCGTTGAGCGGCGTATAGACCAGCCGCAGCTTCGCTTTTTCGCATATGCCGGGATTGATCTGTTGTGTGAGCACGCGGCTGTAAAACGCTTCGTTGACCGCCTGATCCACATATTCGATCGTTCCGGCCTTGAGACCTTCGTCAAAATCCGTCCGCTGCACATCGCGGAACATATCTGTCCGCGCAATAAAATTGTATGTGCGTGCGGCGGCCGCGTCGGTCATTTGGTACCCGTTGGGGTCGTAACACTTGTAGCCGTTGTATTTGGCCGGGTTATGACTGGCGGTGATGATGATTCCGGAACTGCAATGCAGTTCGCGCACCGCAAAAGAGAGCATCGGCGTGGGCACGAGCTGCGGATAAATATACACATGCACACCGTTGCCCGCAAGCACTTCCGCCGCCCGGCGGGCGAATACATCCGAACAAATGCGCGAATCATATGCAATAGCCACCGATGGCGTTTCGAAGCTTTCGCGCAGATAATTCGCCAGTCCCTGCGTAGCCTGACCGACCGTATAGACGTTCATGCGGTTCGTTCCTGCGCCGATCACTCCGCGCAGACCTGCCGTGCCGAATTCAAGACTGCGGTAAAAACGGTCAAGAATCTCGTCGTCTTTGCCGCGGATCGCCTCCAGCTCCGTGTGCAGCGCATCGTCCGCCGCCGTCTCTTCCAGCCAGCGTGTATATAAAGCGTTTACATCCTGCATGAGGAATCCTTCCTTTCCGCGAATTGATTTCTGCTTTATATCATACCCATTTTTCGCACATCTGTCAATCACTGAAGCGGGAACAATTTGTGAATTTTTGTTTTTCTCTATTGACACTTTGGCAGGAATACTTTATCATGAAAAGACAAACTGATTCGGAGGGATCTTTTTGAACATTCAGACGGAAAAGTCGTATATTGATACATTTTTGGATTATACCGCCGACCTGCTGCGTGAGCCGCTGGTACAGGGCATGACCCGTTATCACCATCACCGCACGATCGACACGCATTATCACAGCGTATTCGTGTCTTACCGCGTGCTGAAGCTCTGCCATGCGTTCGGCGTCACGCAGGACTGCCGCGAAATTGTGCGCGCTGCGCTGCTGCACGATTTTTATCTTTACGAATGGTACACGGAAAAGCATGACGAAAATCATATTTATTACCATCCGAAGGCCTCTGTGCGCAACATTGAAGCGCATCTCGGCGCGCTTTCGCCCATGCAGCGCAACATGATTTTGTCGCACATGTTTCCCATGGCCGTGGAGCCGCCGCGTTCGGTCGGCGCGTGGCTGCTGACTGTTGCGGACAAGCAGTGCGCGTCGGAGGATTATATGCACATTTCCGCCCGGTTCCGCCCGGTTTATACCGAAATCAACAGGAGGGCGACGCTATGATAGATTTTGTCTGCCGGTATTTTTTCTGGTTTTTGATCTACAGCTTTCTGGGCTGGCTGAGCGAAACTTTATTATATATGCTGCGTGACGGCAAGGTTGTCAAGCGCGGGTTCCTTTTCGGCCCGCTGTGCCCGATCTACGGTTTTGGCGCAGGGCTGTGCATTATGCTGCTGTATGGCCGGGTACACAACGTCTTTTATGTGTTCCTGCTCGGGATGCTGCTGACCAGCACGCTCGAATATCTCACGCACTTTTTTATGGAAAAAATCTTCCACGCCATGTGGTGGGACTACTCCAACCGCCGCTTCAACATCCGCGGCCGGATTTATCTTAAAGGCTGCCTGCTGTTCGGCGCGGGAATATTGCTGCTCATTCGCGGTGTGCATCCGCTCGTTGTCCGTCTGACCGACGCCATACCGCCGCGTGCGCTGTATATCGGCTGTTTTGTGCTGTACACGATCCTGCTGCTGGATGTGGCAACAATGGTGTCCGACCTGCGCGGCACGGCGCGTGCGCTCAAACAGTTTCAATCCCGGATGCTTGCCACTACGCAAAAGGGCGTTACACAGACCGGCGAGCAGCTGGAGCAGGCCAAAAAGCGCATCCAGAATTCCGAGCTGTACCGCCGCATGACCGAATCGTGGGCGCAGGAGGATCCGCTGATTGAACGGTTCCGCAAACGGTACCCGAATTTCACATTCAAACGCTACAAATATATTCTTGATCTCATCAAGGATCCGCCGCAGGAGGACAAAGGCCGCAGCGACATCAAACTCTACGGCACCGCCGATTCCCTCCCCGGCTCCGAAGAAACGCCCGACGATCCCGACGAAAACAGCGAAACAACAGAATAAAAACTCAAAGCAGAGACGCGCACCGTGTCTCTGCTTTTTTCGGCATCCATCCGGAACCGCAAGTCAGAAAAAGCGAAAAATAATAAAAAGGTTATAAGGGAAGCACTGATTAAATCCGATGCGCACGAAGGAATGGATCTTTTTCCGT
>CAMOCU010000005.1 GCA_946610835.1 uncultured Clostridia bacterium
GCCTGCCTGCCTGCCTGCCTGCCTGCCTGCCTGCCTGCCTGCCTGCCTGCCTGCCAAAAGTTTAATCCCTTCGCACATCATTGTCAAGCCTTTCTTATACAAACTCTAACTGGATTACTATACCACATTTGTCTACGGTTGTCAATATAAAAAGATCTGTTTGTTTTTGTTTCAACCGCTGTGGCCGGAGTACATAATGACGTCCTCTGCGCTGAAACGTTCGTCCTGCAGTTCACGTTTTCACATGTCTTTTTCGTCGTCCCTGCTGATGCGAAGCAAACCTGCGGCTGTATAAGCGTACAGACCGGCATTCAGGTTACAAAGTTGTTTCACGAAAATATCAATTTTTGAGCAATATTTGGGAGAATGTGACGAAATCATCACTTTTTTGTCACCAAATTGTCATCGCTATGCAGTATACTGACAACCGATGTGTCATTCCGAAGCTTTACACATCGACTACAAAAAACAGGAGGTAAAAACAATGAAAGCCCAAAAAAGACTGACGGCGATCCTGCTTAGTTTCGCCATCCTGAGCGCCCTGTTTATCCTGCCCGCCGCGGCAGAAGAATCGCCAATCGAATTGCCGAAGCCGAATGTTGCCGTCACAAGCATTTCGGACGAGGACGTCTGCGAACTGTCGCTGGATTTCACCCCCGACGAAGCCGCTTCGCCCATGCTTTTGGACTGTGCAGACATGGACAAAAGGATCACACTTTGCGTGTATTCCGAAAGCGTAACCTCGAAATTTGCAGAATTCAATTTGAAACCGCAGTCCTTCAACGCTGAAACAGGTGTGCTGACTGTCTGGTTACTCAACCGTAACGGACAGATCGGCTTCCCGCTGCACGATTTGGTTTTCCTGTTCGACAACGAAAAGACATCCTTCCTGTCCTTCGAGCTGCATATCCCAGACGGTCTGCTTTACAGCAGTCAAAACGACATGCTTCGCAGCGCGGAAAGCAGTTTTGCATGCGGTCATCTTTGTGACGTGGAAGGTATGCCGATCCGCATCTGTTCAAACATCCATGTTTCGTCCTGGCCGGGAACGCTGTATTCCCGCCTCACCGATAAAATCCGTTCCGGAGCCGTAAAGAACATAGTTCTGCTTTTGATCTTTACTCCGGTTTTTCTTGGTCAGCTCCCTGCTTTTTGGGACATAGCGCGCACTTCCTTTCAGTCTTACGTCCTCTATAGCGGTTTGGATTTGGCAATTATCAACTTGGTCAAAGCTCTTGTCCGCACCTTTCTGTAATGATTTACCAAAAACATAATCTGTAAGGAGAAAAGACATGAAATCTTTCAAAAAAATAACGGCTATCCTGCTTGGTTTTGCCATCCTGACCACCATGTTTATCCTGCCTGCCGCCGCTGCGGACGGTTCAGGCACGGCTGCCGACCAACCTGTTTTTTTGACAGACGGCAATATGCTGCTCGGCATCGACTTTTCCGGCATGATCCGGGACGAAACAACGATCCACGCCGGCAGACTGGTGCTTCTGAACGAATTAGGGGATCCCTGCCGTTACGCACAATTTGCTGTGCAGCAGAATCACGCCGCCGTATTCGGTATTCACGATGACGAGACAGGGGAATTCGCGGCCATGCCGCTTCACGCGCAGCCGGTCGATTATACATACTGCCTGCGTCCGGAAAACGAACAGGAAAAGCTCTTCGACGATGTCGACGCTTTTACGTTCACCATGCACGATATAATCGAACAGATTGCGCAAGCGGAAATCAAAATGTACGCACCAGCCCTGAAAGTTTTAAAAGCGGACGGGGATCGGGTCACGGAAATGACGCTGGACTTCAGCACCGCACGCTCGGATGCGCCGATGATCTTTGACAGCGTAGACTTCAGCAAAACACTGACGTTTACGGTGCGTCTTTTCGGCATTCTGCAAATTACCACAATCACGCTTCAACCAACCGCTTACGACGCCGCAACAGGCATACTGACCGTATCCGTGCAGGACAAGAACGGGCAGGAAGGCTGCACACTGTTTGACTTCGGCGCAACAATCGAAGGCAGTCTGCTGACAACCTATTTATACCATCTGCAGGTTCCCGCCGGCATGTTCTTCAGCAGCCGGAACGAAAAAATTCGCAGCGCGGAGATCGCCTGCTCAAGTTCTCTCAGCAGTATCGAAGGGCTGTCGGTACGCATAGCGGCCGCAATTGAGTTCCCGTCCTGGCTTTTGAAGTTGGGAGAGAAAGCAGCAAAAAATATCCACTCCGCGCACGAGAGCATTCCGTTTTTAATTTTTATCGGAGTTCCGATCCTCTTGAGCCAATTTTTCCCTTTGATGCATTTGGATGCCGCGTTGTTCCGGTCTTTGAAAGATTATGGCGTCCGGTTTCCTTTGCTCGCAGTGTTAAGAACAGTGCTCAGATTGTTATAAACAGAAAAGAGCCGAGCAGATGCGGCCGCAGCCGCTTGCTGTGCGTTCAATCTCTGCGCAAGCCCATGCAATTCGGATAGACGGATTGCGACGTAAACATAACGGATTTGAAAAAGGGAGGGTGGTTCCCATGGGCTGTGAAGCACAAAACAAACAGATCCCGCAAAGCTGGCATGTCCATGATGTTTAATACAGTATTTGACAATCAGAAAGGAGAGAATCCCCATGACACTCAAGAAAGCTATAGCGGTCCTGCTTGCTTCCATTATCGTGTTTTCCTGCTGTTCCGCAGCGGTATACGCCGCAGCCGATCCGATCCCGGAACTGATCACCATCGTTGAGGATGAAATCGACAGCGCGCTTGCGGAGCAGGAGAATCCTCTCTTTGCACAGTCGGAGAATGGTTTTGTATATGCGGCAGCGGAGGACACAAACGCTTGTGCGCAGATCGAACAGGCGCTTCAATCCGTCAGCAAGCCCGCAAAAGGCACGGGCATCCCCTTTACACTGAAGAACTGCGAATTCCCCGGTTTCAACGACCGAAAGCTCAAATACATCAACGTAAAATTCTTTGACCTGTTAAGCACTCTAGGAATTGACAATGTTTTTTCCGGCGAATACAGAATACTGCCGGGTGATAAAGTGGAGATCGTCCGGATCGACAATGCAATGCCGATCACGATTATCCCGAGCTTTATCGACAATAAGCCGGTAACAAGCATCGGCGACAGCGCGTTTGCCAACGGTCTGCAGGCAAATTCCCCGACATTCGTATTTCTGCCGCCGACGGTCGTAACCATCAGCGCAAGAGCATTTGCCAATTGCGAAAAGCTGAGATATGTGATCGGCTCAAGCAATATTGAAACGATCGGCGAAATGGCATTCGCAGGCTGTGTCAATCTGAGAGGCGTCCTGTTCTATCTCGACGTTTGGCAGAGTTTATCCGACGCTTCCTATGCGATGTTTGAATTCTTTCAGCATCTTGTAGAAAGCTATCTGAAAAAGGGTCTCGCCGAATTCGGAAATCTGCTGAAAGAGCTGATAAAAGGCGTCCCCGCACTGATCAACAAGGTCATCTTTTACAACGAAAAGCTGAAAGAGATCGGAAGAGCGGCGTTTTTCGGCTGCGAACAGCTGATTCGGGTCTACATCCCGGCCGCGGTGAAAACCATTTCCGAATATGCGTTTTGCGGCTGCAAAAAATTGGAGCAGCTTGTCATTAACGGTGCGGCAGCAATCAGAAATTGGGCGTTTGCTAACGCTGAAATCAAACACCTGTATCTAGCCTGCGGCGTTTCCTGGGCGGGCAATACATTCAGCGGTTCCATTATTTACGAATTGACTTACGGCGGCAGCAAGGACGAAATGCCCGAAACGCCCGACTCTGTTAGGGATATACACGCTGCCGTACCGGCCGCGCTTGAATGGAAAGAAAGCGCACCGATTTCGGAAGCCGTGGATCTGAACGTATTCACAACAGACGCAGAGGCACAAGGCGCTTTGACATTTGAATCGTTGAATCCGGAAATCGTATCCGTTTCCGAGGACGGAAAAAATCTTGTCGTTAACGGCGTCGGAAAGGCGGAACTGGTTTGCAAACAGGAAGAATCCGGCTCTCTGAAAGACGAAGCGCTGAACGATGGCGTCCGCCATTCGATCACAATCAAAACAAACCGCGCCGTCGTGCAGTATAAATTGAATATGGAAAAAACCATTCCGTATAAAAGAGATTTCTTCGTCAATATAAGTGCACTTCGGACGTCAAACGGCGAAGATATTATGCCCTTGCTGGCCGACAATTTCAGCACGACCATTGAGTGGGACGTCAAAGCCACAGAAGGTTCAAAGATTGCTTTCGATACAGAAGCAAACAGCAGCATCTGCAAGATCAAGTATCTTTGGTGCCGCGGCACCGCAGCTGCACTTGATGTTCGCGTGACAGTTAAAGACGCCAACAACAATATCATCTGCTCGGCGACCGGCACAATCGGCGTGGGCGGCGACAGCGTGCATGCCAGTGTCCGCCTGACCTGGTGGCAGGTTGCGTTGAAGTGGATCTCATTCGGCCGGTATTAAGCAATCGCCAAACCGATCCGGCGCACAGGATAAGCTCCTTTTTCTGCCCGGTTGCATCGGAAAGAAATCCGCATTCTTCTGAAAGATAAAATGTATTTCCCGGCATTTGTTCGTCTGACGGGCGGGGTTGCGGTCATTCAATCTGACCGTGTCTTCCTGCCGGATGTCTGAAACGGCAGACAACTGCTCTGTGACGTTCCGGCAGGAGGTTCCGAAAAGAGCATATCTTCTGATTCCGAAAAATTCACTGCTGCATTCGTTTCCCCTCTCGTTGGTCTGTCAAAGTTTACGTGTTTTTACATCTCGGAAGAACTGTTTTGGTCGAAAGAATCGCTGAGTCCATCTGATGTGCACAATGGAGCAGATCTTTTCCATTCTATTGTGCACCTGACGGATTCAGCGCTTTCCCCTAACGGTTCTTCCTTTTTTCTGTTTTACAGAAATACAATGAACTTCCGTGACAGCATAAAGCGCATTTTCTTTGGATCTGCCCCCTGCACAGGCAGCAATTCCGCTTTGAAAATCGTTTCAACCACGGCGCGCAATACGATCGTTTTGCGGACGGAAGGAAGCGTTTTATATAAATTCTCTTGTTTTGTGAGAATATTTCAGATTTATGTATTGCAAATCCGAATAAATATGATATACTATACATATCAATTGTGTACAATTATAATGTACACAATAATTTATACAGTGGAGGAATTACAAATGAAAATTGCAGTTTTGAACGGCAGCCCGCGCAAAGGCAATACTGCCGCCATGGTGGATGCTTTCGCTGAGGGCGCAAAAGAAGCAGGGCACGAAGTAGAAATCCTGCATGTGGGCAAAATGAAGATCGGCGGATGTCTTGGTTGTGAGTATTGCCACGGAAAAGGCGAGGGCAAATGCGTCCAGAAGGACGACATGGAAAAGGTCATGCCCGCGTATCTGGAAGCGGACATGATCGTCTATGCGTCGCCCGTTTATTATTTTGACGTAACAGCTCAGCTGAGCGCAGCAATGCAGCGCGTTTACGCCATCGGCAAACCCGCCGCAGCCAAAAAGGCCGCTCTGCTGCTCAGCTCCGGTTCCGCCGGCACGCACAGCGGCGCGATCACCACATACAAAGATATGCTCGGCTACATGGGAATCGAGGACGCCGGTATTTTCACTGCCGCCGGTGACGAAAACAAATCCGAAGCAAAGCTGGCGGAAATCCGCGCGTTTGCCAAAGCTTTGTAAAGGGGTCAATATCCGGCATCCCTTTGCCAAGAAGATTTTTTTAACAGGAGGATATATCCATGGAAATTAAAGCGGTCAAATTCAGAAAAGACGGATTTTATTCGCAGCCGATGGTTTTCGGCGGCGAGGAAGGCCCCGACAAGTATGACAAAAACATCCGCTACCGCGGCAGTCTGCAAAACTATCTGATTGACACGGGCGACGAGATTATTCTTGTCGATACCGGTCTTCCGGCCGGCACACCGGAGGAACACCCGGACGAAAACAGCATTGCTTTTACCGGCAAGGACATCTGCAGCTATATGGAAGCGTTTGCCGCACTCGGCTACAAACCGGAACAGGTGACCAAGATCCTGCTGACCCACAAGCATGCCGATCATTCCGGCGAACTGCGCTCTTTCCCGAACGCTAAAATTTACGTCAATGCGGACGAACTTGCCGCTGCCGAACTTCAGGGAATCGACAATCTTGTTCCTGTGCAGTTTACAGACGGCGCATACTATAATTTCCCCGCCTGCCAGAAAATCTGCGACGGCATTTATTTCATCAAGGCCAAAGGCCACACAAACGGCAACAGTATTGTTATTGTGGAAAATGACGGCCTGTTCTATATGATCCACGGCGACGTCACATATGTCGACGAGGCGCTGTACGCAAACAAGCTTTCCGTGGTGTTTGAAGATTCTGCCGCGGCGCGTGAAACGCTGGACAGGGTGCGCGATTTTATCCGCAATCATCCAACCGTGTATGTTTCCACGCACACACCGCAGGGATATGAAAATCTGGAAGAAAAGCGCGTGATGGATCTCGATCATCCGGTGGAAACCGTCCTCGCACAGGTCGACTTTGCCGAGCAGCAGGCAACGGGAAAATACGTTTGCTCGGTGTGCGGATATGTGTATGATCCCGCGGAGCATGACGGCGTACCGTTCGAGGAACAGCCCGACGATTGGAAATGTCCGCGCTGCAAACAACCCAAAGAAAAGTTCAACAAAGCCTGACCGCCCGGCCAGCGAATCGCGCCATTTGTCAGATGCCAAAATATAGGGGCGGCGCAACAGAGTTACGGAGGGTTTCATGTCCAAAAAAATCATTGTCGTCAACGCAGGCCCGCGAACCGGATGGAACACGGACACATTGCTCACGCAGGCTGCAGAAGGCGCAAAGTCCGAAGGCGCACATGTGGAACGGTTCGATCTGTTCCGGCTGGAGAAATACACCGGCTGCATCTCCTGCTTCGGCTGCAAGCGTGAAAAGAACAAAGGCCGCTGTGTCTGCCGCGACGGGCTGACCGCCGTGCTGGACGCTGTCAGCGAAGCGGACGGTCTGATCGTCGGCTCACCGAATTATCTCGGTGAATTGACCGCATCATTCCGCGCGTTTTACGAGCGGCTGATTTTTCGCAGTCTTACCTACAACATACAGACGCCCTGCTGCAATCTGCATCCTGTCCCGGTGCTGCTGATTATGACCAGCAACGCCTCGGAAAACGCCTATGCGGACTTGCTGCAAAACTATCAACAGACGCTGTCCCGCTTTGTCGGGCCTGCAGATGTGTTTGTTTGCGCAGACACACTGCAGTTGCGGGATTACAGAAAAACCGACTGGCCGTGGACAATGTTTGATCCTGCCGCCAAACAGGCACGCCATGAAACGGTCTTTCCGCAGCAGTGCCGCGCCGCGTTTGAAAAAGGCGCCGCAATGGCACGGTAAACGCGCCCGCAGCAAAAAGTTCATCACGGCTTTTGCGGATTCCAATCCTTTTTCCGCAGACCGCCGTAAAAGCAAAACATCAGCGCACGGCAAGACGCAAAAGCACGTCCCCGGCGCCGATGTTTTGTTTTTTAAGGCAATACCGCACAATTGGGGTGTGCGGATTGCGAAGCAAGCTTTTTCGTCAGGTTGCACAAAAAGATCGAAGGCTTGCCGGCGCAAGTCAAGAGATTTTTGTGCAGCATGACGGAAACAGATTCAAACAAGGCGTGCGCCACGATTTGTGCGGTGTTGCCTTAAAGGATTCGCCCCTCGTGTGCGGCATCGCGTTAAAAGAGCGAGGGATAAATACGATGACGCGCTTTTCTTTGCCGAAAGAATTCTATAACATAGTTGTCAAAAAAGAAACAGATTTCATTCCATGCATTACCAATTGCGGACAATATAAAATCCAGCACTTGCCCAACGCCATCTGCCACCCATTGAATCCCTGCCCAAGGCAGCAAAACAATAAATATCAAATGCCAAACCCAATTCGGAACATCCTTAAAATCATAGGTGATTAACATGTCGCACCCATAGAATTCCCTATCTCTGTGCGAAGGATATGTCGCCGGCTCTTCCGGCTCCGATACGGGCTCTTCCGGCTGTGAGACGGGTTCTTCCGGCTCCGATACGGACTCTTCCGGCTGTGAGACGGGTTCTTCCATAGTATCCGCCGCCAGAACAATTTCATCTGTCTGCGGCACAGCATAAGATGTTCCGCCGAAGCTCCACGCAAGCATTGCCGCAAGACACAGTGCAAGCATCCGTTTGCATACAGGATTCCTGAATTTCATTTTCTCATTCTCTTTTCCTGTTTTCTCTGCCTGTACGCCCCGTGCGTACAAACGACCGAAAAAAGTGTATCCGAATATTCGTCCAAATGCAAGCTCATCGTGGTAAAAAACTGATTTTGCGTGGTAAAAAATGAATCCTGAAACACAGCGTTATACGTTTCCGTGTGCCGAAATGCGCCGCCGGTTTACAGCACCTTTTTCAGATACTGCCCGGTCAACGAATCGGGATTGGCCGCAACTTGCTCCGGCGTGCCGCAGGCGACAATCTGCCCGCCGCGGTCGCCGCCGTGGGGACCGAGGTCGATGATCGTGTCCGCTGTCTTGATGACATCAAGATTGTGTTCGATCACCACAACCGTATTGCCGCTGTCGACAAACGTTTGCAGCACGTCGATCAGCCGATGCACATCCGCCGTGTGCAGCCCGGTCGTCGGCTCGTCCAAAATATAAATCGTGCGGCCGGTGGAACGTTTGGACAGCTCCGTGGCCAATTTGACGCGCTGCGCCTCGCCGCCGGAAAGCGTTGTGGAAGATTGGCCGAGCTTGACATATCCCAGCCCCACATCGTACAGGGTTTTGATTTTGCGGTAGATTTTGGGGATGCTTTCAAAAAACTGCATCGCCTCCTCCACCGTCATATCCAGCACTTCAAAAATACTCTTTCCCTTGTACCGCACCTCGAGCGTTTCGCGGTTGTAGCGCGCGCCGTGGCACACCTCGCACGGCACATAAATATCCGGCAGGAAGTGCATTTCGATCTTGACGATACCGTCGCCCTGGCACGCTTCGCAGCGGCCGCCTTTGACGTTAAACGAAAAGCGGCTGCCGGTGTAGCCGCGCTTTTTGGCGTCTGTCGTGGACGCGAACAGGTCGCGGATGTCGTTGAATACACCGGTATAGGTGGCCGGATTAGAACGCGGCGTGCGGCCGATCGGCGACTGGTCGATGTCGATCACTTTGTCCAGCTGCTCTATTCCGATCATCGCGCGGTGTTTGCCCGCATATTTTTTGGCGCCGTTGAGTTCAGCAGCAAGACGCTTGTACAAAATTTCGTTGACCAGCGAAGATTTTCCGCTGCCGGATACGCCCGTTACACAAATAAACTGCCCGAGCGGTATCGTCACGTCGATATTTTGCAGGTTGTTTTCCGCTGCGCCGAGAATCTGCAGCGACTGTCCGTTCCCGGCGCGCCGTATTTCGGGAACAGGGATTTTTTTGCGGCCGGAAAGGTATTGGCCGGTAATGGATTCAGAGCAAGCCATGATCTGCTGCGCCGTTCCCTGCGCCACAACGCGCCCGCCGTGGATGCCCGCACCCGGGCCGATATCCACAATGTGGTCGGCGGCAAGCATTGTTTCCTCGTCGTGTTCGACCACAATCAGCGTGTTGCCCAGATCGCGCAGATTGCGCAGTGTCTGCAGCAGCTTTTCGTTGTCGCTCTGGTGCAGACCGATGCTCGGCTCGTCCAGAATATACAGCACACCCATCAGCGAGGAACCGATCTGCGTGGCCAGGCGGATGCGCTGACTTTCGCCGCCGGACAGTGTGCCCGATTCGCGTGCAAGCGTCAAATAATCCAATCCCACGCTTGCGAGGAACTGCAGACGGCTGCGAATCTCTTTGAGAATCAGCCGTGCGATCTGCATATCCCGGTCGCTGAGCTGCAGGTTGTCCAAAAATTCCAGCGCCTGTGCAATAGACATGCAGGTGAATTCGTAAATATTGATCCCGCCGATCGTCACGCTCAAAATCTCCGGCTTCAGCCGGGAGCCGCCGCAATCCGGGCAGGGCTGCGCGGTCATGACCTGCTCGATTTCACTGCGCGCCCAGTCGCTGCTTGTCTCGCGGTAACGCCGCTCCAGATTCGGAATGATCCCCTCGAAGGGGGCGTTGTATTTGCCGGAGCCGTATTCGCTCTGGCGCTCCATGGGGATTTTTTTGCCGTCTGTACCGTACAGCAGCGCATGCTGCGCCTCCCTGCTGAGTTTTTGGACAGGCGTATCCATCGTAAACCCGTACGCCTTGCCCAGCGCATGCAAATACATTTGCACGATCGTTCCGCCGTCCGGATATGTCCATCCGGGTGCCTGCAGCGCGCCCTGCCTGAAGGACAGTTTGCGGTTCGGCAGGACGAGCGATTCGTCGACTTTCATGAATATGCCCAAACCCGTGCACTTCGGACACGCGCCGAACGGATTGTTGAAAGAAAACATCCGCGGCTCCAGCTCGCCCAGACTCACGCCGTGATCCGGGCAGGCGTAGTTCTGTGAAAAAAGCACCTCTTCGCCGTCGACCACATCCAAAAGAAGCAAGCCGCCGGATAAAGATACAGCCGTTTCCACCGATTCCGCCAGACGCGAACGCACATCAGGCTTCACCACCAGTCGGTCGACAACAACTTCAATGTTGTGCTTCTTGTTTTTGTCCATAGAGATCTTTTCGGACAGGTCATACAGAATACCGTCCACACGCACCCGGACAAATCCGTTTTTGCGCTGGTTTTCCAGCTCTTTGACATATTCGCCCTTGCGTCCGCGGACGATGGGCGCGAGCAGCTGAATCTTTGTGCGTTCCGGGTAGGCAAGAATGCGGTCGACGATATCATCCACAGTCTGGCGGCTGATTTCGCGGCCGCAGACCGGGCAGTGCGGCACACCCACCCGGGCATACAGCAAACGCAGATAATCGTAAATTTCAGTCACCGTGCCCACGGTGGAACGCGGGTTTTTGGAAGTTGTTTTTTGGTCAATGGAAATTGCCGGAGACAGTCCCTCGATCAGATCCACATCCGGTTTTTCCATCTGGCCAAGGAATTGCCGTGCATAAGACGACAGCGACTCCACATACCGCCGCTGCCCTTCGGCATAGATTGTATCAAATGCGAGAGAAGACTTGCCCGACCCGGACAGGCCGGTAAATACAACCAGCTTGTCGCGTGGGATCTCGATATTCACGTTTTGTAAATTGTTGGCGCGTGCGCCCTGAATGGTCAGATTCATTTGCCGTTCCTCAATTTCTCAATCTTATCCCGCAGATAGGCGGCGTGTTCAAACTCCAGTATTTTGGCCGCCGCGCGCATCTCTGCTGTCAGGCGCGCAATCATCTTTTCACGCTCGACACGACTCATCTGGCGGGTATGCTCTTTCTTGTCGTCCGCCTTGCCGCTGATTTCCAGAATATCGCGCACATCCTTGCGGATCGTCTGCGGCACGATCCCGTGCGCTTCGTTGTATGCGCGCTGCTTGCTGCGGCGGCGTTCGGTTTCTTCAATGGCTGTTTCCATGGACGGCGTGACCGTATCGCCGTACAGAATTACCAGTCCGTCGGCGTTCCGCGCGGCACGGCCGATTGTCTGGATCAGCGACGTTTCTGAGCGCAGGAAACCCTCCTTGTCCGCATCCAGAATCGCCACAAGCGACACCTCCGGAATATCCAGACCCTCGCGCAGCAGATTGATGCCCACCAGCACATCAAAAGTTCCCAGCCGCAAATCGCGGATCAGTTCCATGCGCTCGATGGTATCCACATCGTAATGCATATACCGCACCTTGATACCGTAACGGTCGAGATAATCCGTCAGATCCTCCGCCATTTTTTTGGTCAGGGTTGTCACAAGCACCCGCTCGCTGCGTTCGGTGCGCAAATGAATTTCCGAAATCAGATCTTCGATCTGCCCCTCTGTGGGGCGCACCTGCACTTCAGGGTCAAGCAATCCTGTGGGACGGATGACCTGCTCGGCAATCTGCACGCTCGTTTCCCGCTCAAAGGAACCGGGCGTGGCGGACACAAATATCTTTTGACCGATTTTGCCGTAAAATTCATCAAAAGTCAGCGGACGGTTGTCGTATGCGGACGGCAAGCGAAAACCGAACTCCACCAAGCTCTCCTTGCGTGAACGGTCGCCGCCGTACATCGCGCGTACCTGCGGCAGCGTCACATGCGATTCGTCCACAAAAAGGATGAAATCATCCGGGAAATAATCCAGCAGTGTAAACGGCGGCGCGCCCGGCTCGCGGCCGGACATGATCCGCGAATAGTTTTCGATCCCTTTGCAAAAACCGGTTTCGCGCAGCATTTCTATATCGTACTCCGTACGCTGGCGAATGCGCTGCGCTTCCAACAGCTTGCCCTCGTTTTCAAACGTGCGCACACGCTGCTCCATTTCGGTATAGATCTCGGTAATCGCACGTTCCATCTTGTCCGCGCTGACTACATAATGGGACGCGGGATAGATCGCCACATGCGAAAGCGTGCTGCGGATCTCTCCGGTCAGCGCGTTGATTTCGCAGATGCGGTCAATTTCATCGCCGAAGAATTCGATCCGAAACGCATTCTCGTTGGAATACACCGGAAAGACCTCCACCGTGTCGCCGCGCACACGGAACTTGTTGCGCGTAAAGCTGATATCGTTGCGCTCGTACTGGATTTCAACAAGTTTGGCTATCAGATCGTCCCGGGATTTTTCCATCCCCGGCCGCAGCGAAATCACCATGCTGCGGTAATCGATCGGGTCGCCGAGCGAGTAGATACAGGACACACTTGCAACAATAATCACATCCCGCCGTTCGGAAAGCGCCGACGTGGCGGAATGGCGCAGCTTGTCAATCTCGTCATTGATGGCGGAATCCTTTTCGATATACGTATCTGTTGTGGGAATGTAAGCCTCCGGCTGGTAATAGTCATAGTAAGACACGAAATATTCTACGGCGTTCTCCGGAAAGAATTCACGGAATTCCGTGCACAGCTGCGCGGCCAGCGTTTTGTTGTGCGCAAGGATCAGCGTCGGCCGGTTGACCCGCGCAATGATGTTGGCCATGGTAAAGGTTTTGCCTGAGCCGGTCACACCCAGCAGCGTCTGTTCGGGATAGCCGGCGTTCAGCCCCTGTACGAGTGTGTCGATCGCGCCGGGCTGGTCGCCCATCGGCGCAAACGGCGCGTGCAGTTTAAAGGCATCCATCAGGATCGCCCCCCTTCGGGACAGAATAAAAAGCCGCCGCACGGTACGCGGCGTATGCGGACATTTGGCGCATCAGAAAAATATGGATTGAAACCGGGGAATATCCGACATGAAGCAGCACTCCAGCGTACTGTCCAAAATCACATGATCCTGCAGATGCACGCCCAAATCGTGCAGTGTCTGCGCCGCCGTGCGTGTGGAAAGCACATCGTCGGACGAAGGCGCTGCCACGCCGCCGGGATGTATATGCGATAAGATCGCGGTAACCGCATTCGTTTGGCAGGCCACACGCGCAAATATACGGCGATGCACATCCACATGCAGGTCGCTTTGTTCTGCGCCGATCTGCACGCAGCGGATGAATTCACCGCGCGCATTGAATGCAAGAAACAGCATCTGTTCCGTTGTCACGCCGAGGAAGCGAGAGCGCAGATACCGTTTCACGGATTCCCGATCTGTACAGCAGAAAGCGTCCTGCGCGCTCTGCGCCTGATCGCAGTAACGCCGGATGACCGCAGGAATGAGTTTCAGAAACGCGGCAGAATACTGTCCGATACCCTTGACTTCTGTCAGCGCATCCATCGGCGCATCCAGAACGTCGCGCAGCGAACCAAACGCCGCACACAAAGCAGCCGCTGTCGGCGCCGTATCGCCCTTAGGCACGGCATAATACAGCAGCAGCTCCAGCAGATTCTGGTCGGTAAAGCTTTCGTCGCCGTCGCGCAGCATTCTTTCGCGCATGCGCTCGCGGTGTCCCACATGGATTTGGGAGATCTGATCCGGTTCCGCCATGCAAGCAGCTCCTTTTTCAGGCAAAGCCGCACAACTGCGCGTACGGGTTTGCCGCAAATTCAATGATTGCGCCAAATGCTGGGCGAAAAAACCATCAGCATCGGGAACAGTTCCAGACGTCCGGCCAGCATATCAAACGTCAGCACCAGTTTGGACGGGTCGGAAAAGGCGGCAAAATTTCCTGCCGGGCCTACGGCCCCCAATCCGGGGCCGATATTGTTGATACACGAGGCAACCGCTGTAAAATTGCTGACAAGATCAAATTCATTGAAAAATGCCAGCAGCAAAACAGAAATTGCAAAAAGAAACGTGTATGTAATAATATAGGACGATGTGCCGCGCATGATTTCCTCGTCTACGCGCTTGCCGTCGATGCGGATCGCCGTTACAGATCGCGGATGCAGCATGTGCTGCACCTCGCGGAAAAAGGTCTTGGTCAACAGCATGATACGTCCGACCTTCAATCCGCCGCCGGTTGATCCGGCGCACGCGCCGATAAACATCAGCAGCACCAGAATCGTCCGCGACAGAATCGGCCAGCGGTTGAAATCCGCCGTGGAAAAGCCGGCGGTGGAAATGATCGACGTAACCTGAAACACGGCCGTACGGATCGTTTCGCCCGCGGAACCATATAGCGAATGGATGTCGTACGCAATTATGCCGCTCGACGCAAGCACAATGGCCAAAAACCAGCGCAGCTCCGAATTCTTGAACACAGGCTTGAACTGCCGCAGCAGAAGAAGATA
>CAMOCU010000006.1 GCA_946610835.1 uncultured Clostridia bacterium
CGAAAAAATCTCTCGTCCCCTCGTACACCCCGATTTAATCAGCGCTTCCTTAAAGGCGCATAGCTCATCCTTCCGTCAGGGAAAAGCAGATCGTATCGTCGCTGCCTGTGCGGTTGTTGTACAGAAAATCTTCGGCCATCTGCGCCAAGCATGAACCGGGCGGAATCCATTTTTGCACCGCCTCCACAGGGAAACGCGAGAGCAGGCGATCCAGCCTGCACGCGGCGCCGTGCAGTACGAGGTATTCCGTTGTATCCGGCGTAAACGGCGCGTCGCCCGGATAGATGTGCCGCAGCACTTCAAACACAACGTCGGCCAGCCGCTTTTCCTTTGTTTCGCGCCGTTGTGCCGGCGACAGTGCGCGCCATGTGCCGCCAAGATGCGCTGCAAGAGAAAGTTTCGCCTTTTCCGCCTTACGGCAGGCAAAGGCGATCAAATGCGCATGCGCCTGTAGCTTGTCAATCGGCAAAAAGCCGTCTGCCAGTGAAAGAAACGCAGGAAAATCGTGCGCGCCGAGCGGCAGCAGCTTTTCAAGGATGCCGGGAAAATTGAGCGCATGCAGATATGCATACACCGATTCGCCGTGTGTATCCACGCCGGGAAGTGATTCGACTCCGACACTTGTCACATTGCACATTCCGCTGTCCGCGTCGACCGTAACATGCCGCATTTTTCCGGCGGCGTTGGCCAGCGCGATTGTGGAAACATCCAGGAACCAGCGTCCTTCGGCGTCGGTATATTTGCGGATATTCTGCACATGCGTATGGCCGGTAAAGACGACGCGCACGCCGTTGTCACACATCATTTTCTGCAGCGTTTCATAGCCGCCGAACAGCTCGTAATCCGCCGCGTGACGGAACACCTCCCACGGCGGCAGCACCGGGTGGTGCACCGCAAGCAGTACGCAGTCACCCGCTTCTTTGGCCAGACGGATCTGTGTGTCGAGCCAGTTGAACCCGTCGTCATCCAGCCCGCAATAGGTGTGACCGTTGCCGTTGTCACCGATAGCGATCAGCTGCACGCCGTCGCCGAGTTTTACGGCATAACTGCCGCTTGACCGATGCACGGCGAGCGCCTGACGCGGGCCGTAATCGGCATAGTAATCGAACAGTTCACCCTTGCGCATGAAAGGAATCGGTTCAACGCTGTCGGCTTTGTAGTGCACGGCGCGGAAGGTGTTTTCGTCCTCGCCTGCGCCGTTGTAATCGTGGGTCGCTGTGAGCACATAGACTTTTTTTCCGCCGGCGGTCAAGCGTTCGAGCCGCTGCCGGAATTCCTCGTGCGACTGCATGTCACCGCTGTTGACATTGTCGCCCGTAAACAGAACGGTATCGGTCTGTGTATCCGCCAGAATTTTTTCCACAAACGCGTCCAGTATCTGCGGTGTTGCTTTGAGCGCGATCTGATCGCCGCGCTCACGCCGAGTGAACGCCATCCCGTCCTCCCATGTCTGCGCGGAGACGTAATGACTGTCTGTAATCAAATAAAAAGCTGTTTTTTTGTGCATGGATCAGTCCCCTTTTTTAAACGGAAACAGGTTCCTGTTCGTTCATGCTGTCAACGTATTCCGAAACCATCCGGCTTCTTCGTTCGGACAGTTCATAGTACATCTGTGTACGTTTCTTTTTGCTGATCGGCCAAAGCAGCTTCGGCACGATCCCCAGCGCGCCTGTAATCAGCGGAACGGCCGTGCACAGCGCAAACAGCCAGAATTTTGTCTGCTCGTCCTGCGTACCGATCTTCAGTCCCTGCACATATCCGATACGCTTCATGATATAATTGCGGATCGAGCCCATAAAGAGTTCCTGAATTTTGAGAACCAGACTTTTGGCGACGCCGGTTGTGGCTTCCATCCGGTAGCCGTTTTTCCATTCGCAGTAGTCCATCGCCTCGTTCCACAAATCGGCATTGATGACCTTGTTGACGCCGAACATCGCTTTGTCAAAAAAGCCGCGTACGCCGAACGCGATGAGCATGGGCGTGAGCTTGAGATAATTCTTGCGGAACATGCCGAACAGGAAGAACCCCAGCACAATCATATCGCCGTACATATCCGCGCCGACCCAGATGAACTTTGAGGAAAATCTGCGGCGCAGCGGCGCAACAAACGCATAACTGATACTGCCGATGGGCGCGGACGGAATTCCGACGATTGTTTTCCATGTGTTAATCATGGAATTGCCGCCGTGCACGTCGATCCAATAGTTCTGCTCGTCTGTGCTCACGCCAAAGCGGGCGAGAAACTCAGAAAGGCACATCAGCAGCACGGGATAGTTTGTAAAGATCGCTTTGAATCCCGCTTTGAGATCCGGCCGTTCCAAAGACTGCGGTACGCGTTCCTTGGATACAAGGAAAAACCAGAATGTGAATGCCGAAGAGATCAACGCTGTTGCGGTGCCCATTCCCAGAAAGATGCTGCGCAGCTGGACATGCAGACGGCCTGTGTTTACAAGGTCGAACAAAAGGCCGAAAATGTATTCGGGCATATCTTCGCCCATGTAGCCCGTGAGCAGCTCCGCGAGCGTAATCAGCCGTACACGTTCATTCGGGTTCGGCGTGATGGTGGACATATAGCCGCTTTTGGCCACGTCTGTAAACGTGCCGGCGGTTTCACGGATCACATTGAAGGTAAAGAAGAAGATCAGCTTCGGCACAAACGTCCCCGCTGTGCCGGGGAAGAAATACGGCAACAACCAGTAAACCAATCCGAGCAGTGTCAGCGGAATCTGGAACATCACGAGATAGGGGCGGAATTTGCCGATCCGCGTGCGCGTGTTGTCCACAATGGCGGAAATGACCATGTCGTTGATCACGTCCCACGCACCGGTGAACAGATTAACGATGGCGGAAATGCCGAAGTCAATTTTGACCACGTCCCAGATGAAGCGGTCGTTGAATTTGTTGATGTGAAATGCGTTGGAAAAATCGTTGAACAGGTAGGCGATTGTTTCCCGCGTGCCGACATAGTTGTAACTGCGGTACACATTGCCGCTCAGCGCTTTTTCGTCAGGCACCTGACTAATATTTTTATCCTCAGGCATCGGGAGCCACCTCCAGTTCTGTGATATAAACCGTCATGCGGTCGGTGTATGTATGGCCGTCGTACTCCAGCGTCATGGTGACCGTAACGGGATCAGGCACAGCTTTGTGCACATGCATCACGCCGTCCTCGGCAAAAGAGAGCGCGTCCGGCGCGTCGCACGAAAAGCGCAGCGTATAGTCCGATGCGGCGGCTTCCGCGTTGACCGTGACCTCGGCCGGCAGCGTTTTTTCATCGCCGGGATGGACGACAATGGCCGGGGAGGAAAAGCGTGCGCCGTAATGGGCGAACCGGATCACGGTCTTGGCTGTGTACGGCAGTTCGATCTGTACCGGATCGGCCGGAAGCAGATCCTTTGTTTCCTGCGTCGGCAGCACAGTTGCGCGGATGCGGTATGTGCGGATCAGCTCCGCCTGCAGCAACGCGCCCGTTACACGGTCTGTGGTATACGTTTCCGTTGCGCTCTGCATTGCGGCCGTGACGTCCGTAATTTGCACGAGCGCACGCAGATTTTCCGTAACCGTGCGGCAGATACTGTTTTGCGCGGCAGGTTCCGCTGCCGGATCAGGCAGTTCTTTTTTCATGGTAATGAATACGCGATCCGTATCTGTTACACTGCCGTTCTCGGCGACATTGCCTTCGCGGGCAGTACAGTCGGCGGTCATGTCCGGGCGGGTCAGCATCGGCTGCGGAATGTCCGCGGTTTTGTGCAGCAGCACGTTCTCCGCCGACGGATAAAGTGCGGCGATCTGCCCTCCGGCTTGGGAGGCTATATACCGCAGTACCGCCTCATCTGCGTCCGGCAAAGGCGTGTTCCATTCGCCGTCCATGGAAATGTCTGTGCTCCAGCTGCCCTCCACATCGTCGGCACCCGTTGTTTCGGCATACAGGCGCCCCACGTGTGCACGAAGCGCATCGTCCTCGGTCGGCAGCGGCGCGGAGGGCGCGGCCGCCATTTCAGGCATTGTGAAGCGCGGCTTGGAAAGTTCTCTTTTTGCATAGAGAGTGACAGTTGTAAAACACGCCCCGATTAAAACGACGGCGATCAAAACACCGATCAGCGCTTTCTGACTTTTTTTCAACGGACGGCTCATTCTTCTCTGCCCTCCTCCTCTGCGCGCAGCGCTTCTTCGAGCGCATGCAAACGTTCCTCGCGCTCCTGCTCGCTTTCAAAGATCGGCAAAGGCAGTGTGTCGAGCGAAACCTCGCCTGCGCGTACCTGCCGCAGAAGTTCTTTGCGGCGCGGATCGTTTTCGCGGTACTGCGGCTGCAGTCCGCCTTTCAACAGCGCACGGTTCAGGAAAAACAGCGCGGCATAAATCACTGCCGCTGCCAGTGCGCCGAATCCGACGGAAGCCGCGGCAAGCGGTGTTTTCGGCGTGCGCACGCAGAGCAGCAGCTGCACAATCTGTGCCGCAGCGCAAAGAATTGCGCCAACGAGCGAAGCGCCGCGTGCAAAGCGTGCGCTGCGCGTCAGATTCAGAAAACCAAGCAGCAGCGCCGCAAGCAGCAGCACATCAAGCACCGCGCAAAGCAACAGAAACGCCGTTGGAATGACGGCGGCAAGCGTTTGGCGCGAAAGCAGCGCACTGTTCAGAAACGACGGCAGCTGCATCAGAAATCCGCTCTGAAACGCTTGAATGAAGCCGATCAGACCGGCGGAAAATGTTTGCGTAAAGTATGGAACAGTAAACCGCACACTGCCGAACGGCACAAGCAGCGCCGCAGCAGCGAGAACCGTCAGAACAATCCGTGCAATCTGCAGCTTGCCGCCGATAAAATTCATTTTTATCCGGGCGATCACCATCCGTGCCGCAGCCGCTTCCAGCTCGGTACGTTTGGCGTCGAGCGCGAGCTGGGACTGCTGGGTATAAAACAGGATGTTGACGCCGCAATGTTTACAGTTAGGCTTTAAATCGAATGCGGGAATTTCTCCTCCGCAGCGGGGACATTTCATCCGAACACCTCCCGGTTGATTCTTGCGGAATGCCGATTATTTCTTGGTGCAAAAGGGCGTAAAAAACTCCGACGAGATACGCGCAGAGGAAATCAATCAGCGTTTGTCAAAGGGTGAAATCATGACATTGACGATGCGCAGGAAGAAATACAGAAAATCTCTCCACAGGCGTGTTTGTTTGGGCATAGGATTGGATGCGGCTGTCTTTGCGCGGCTTTCGCCGAACAGATCGGCGGGCACCGTGGCGACAAATGCGTCGTCATCCGGCGGAGCAATGCCGAGCGCATGCAGTGCAATGGCTGCCACATCACGGTTATGTACGCCCTCGGCAAGGATGGTTTGGTTCACCGAATGGCCGGCGACTGCAACAACGGCGGCGCTTTCTTCGGGCGTCTGGCCGCCGTGGCCGTATGTCGTTTCGCCGTGATCCGCCACAACGATGAACAGGCTGTTTTGCATCAGACCTTTCGATTCGACCGCATCGAAAATTTCGCCCAGATAAATGTCCATCTTTTCCACGGCGGCATAATATTCGTCGCTGAATCCGCCGTAGGTATGCGCGGCATGATCCACGTCGTCCAGCTGGACAAACATCAGCTTCGGCGCTTCGCCGCGTTCAAGCGTGCGGCAGATCGCATCTGTTACAAGAGCGTCGGATAAGCGGTTGACTTTGCGCACATGCAGATCGTTTTCAATAATGCCGTGGTTGATGTTGCGCCAATGGCAGATCGAAACGAGCCGCGCATCCGGGAACGCCCGGCGCGTGTAGTAAAAAACAGAGTGATTCGGCGTATCTGAACCGCGCTGAATAACGCCGGTGGATTCGTTTGTGAAGCCGTGCGTTTCATAATCGACGCCTGTCAGGATGGATCCCCAATTCTGTGCGCTGATCGTGACGTACTCGGTGTGCGCATTGTGGCGGTAGGCGTTGTCCGCAAAAATGCGGTCAAAGTTCGGCGTGTTTCGCAAGCCGAACGCTGCACCTGCGCCGTCGATGCCGATGATAAACACATGCGCATACTCTCCGAAGCCGGCCGGCGCTTCGGCAGCAAAAGAAGTGCACATGCAGCAAAGCGCAAGCAGGACGCAGAGAACGAGAGAAATAGCTTTTTTCATGATTCTTGACCTCCTCAGATCCAAGCTGTGTATCATGTGAGAATCCAGGCGAGCGCTGCGGTTGCCGCGTCGAGCGGATCCTTGTACAATGCGCGCGTTTCACCGCGCACATCGACAAACAGATTGGCAGGCACGCGCGCTGTCATGACCCGCGGCCGCTCCAGACCGAGTGCGTACAGCGCAATGGCCGCCACATCGCGCGTGCGGGTGATCGAATCCATCTTGCCGCCGCTGACGACCGTTCTGCCGCGCACGGCAATGGTCGTGTTTGTTTCGCGCATTGAAAATCTGCCGTGGCCGCCGCCGATTTTGTGCCCGTGATCCGCGGTCACCATAAAGAGCGAATCGTCCAAAAGGCCGTTGCGTTTCACCGCATCAAAGATGCGGCCGAGCCGTTCGTCCGCCGTTGCGATCGCATCAAAATACTCTGTAGAGCGGCTGCCGAAACTGTGTCCGGCGGCATCGACATCGTCGAGCTGGACAAAGAACAGCGTCGGCTGATTGCATGCGTCGAAATAATCGCAAATCGCTTCGGTCAGTGCTTTGTCATACTCAATGGTCACTTCGTTTACGCCGATATCGTTTTCGAGTTTGGTATGCAGAAACGATACGTCCGTGAGCATTGCGCCCCAGTTCGGGCCGCTGTCGGACTTCGTTTCCGTGCGGGCGGTATAATCCACCGCGCCGTCGGCAAAGATACGGTCAAAATTCGGTGTGTGCGCATCGCGGATAAACCGCCCTGTGCCGTCAATGCCGATGATGATGACATGCCGGTACGCGCCGTATGTGCCGCTTTCCGCAGCGAATGCTGCCGCAGTGCAAGTCAGGGCGAGCAGAACAGCCAGGAAGGCCGAAAATACTTTTTCATTTTTGTTGCCGCCTATTCTGTCATTTCAATCCGGATGGCGTTGGTCATGTAGGTAAAAGTGATGCGCACGATCATGTTGTCGTGCGGGACGGAGAACTTGCTTTTACCGCCGGAGCCGGAGTAGATCAATCCGCCGTCTTCGCACACGCATGCCGACAACGTCCCCCATGTAGAGATTCCGAAATCGTATTCGCCCGCGTACGGAAGAAGGAAACTGAGCGCATACTTGCCGTCGCCGATATAATACATGCGTGTAATTTCGCTGTTGGAATCGTTGGCCACTGCACCGACATATGGTTGAAAACTGCCGTACAACACGACTTTTTCCGGCAAACGCACGCCTGTCTGCGGATCGTCCACATCCTTGCCGCCGTAGTCGAGCATAGAGGGGTTGGCAAACGCGCGGTAGCGCGCATATCCCGCGCGCAGCAGCGCAGCGGCAGTGTCTTCCTGCGCAAAGCCGTCCGGGCACGCATCGGAGCGGTTGTTGAGACGATAAACACGTTCCTGCCCGTCAAAGCTTTCGCCCAGGCCGCGCATGAGCGGAAAAGCAAAATAACCGTCCGGATTGTTGATTGCCGTCCATTTGAACGTGTACTCCAGGAATCGGTTGCGCGCCTCGCAGTCCTGATACGCGAACCAGGAGATTTGGTCGCCGCCCCACCATTGGTTCCATGCAAGTTCGGCTTCGGTCTGGTGCGCGTGCGCCCATTTGTCGCGGCCGCCCCAGTTGTCGTATTCGTACAAAAACGGCAGCGCTTTTTCATACACGCCCTCCGGGGAGATGCCGCCGCCGGATTTGCCCTCGCGCACCAGCACAAGCTTTTCGCCCGGGCGGTCGAGAACCGGAAAACGCGTGAAGGGCATGGCGTTGTAATCCAGCAGACTGCGGCCGTTCACAACGAGGGAATGCGAATGCGCGTCAAAAATTACCTTGTGCCGCCGCGCATGCGCCTTGCCGTAAGCGCGCAGCATTTCGAGCACTTTGCCGATCGCGGAATATCCTCTGTCCCGGGCGCAATACAGATGAATCTGCCCCATATGGAACGCTTCGCATCCGCAGTCGATGTAGTTTTTGCCGCGATAGTAAAACCACATCTGTGTCTCCGGCCGGGAAATATCCGGCATGTTGCCGCCCGGCGTCATGACGCAGTCGTCATACCGGAAACAGCGTGCCTCAACCGGAATTCCGAACGCCTCAAAAACAAACGCGGGCACAGGCGTTGTTTCCAGATCCTCGCGGTAAACCGCTTCGAAAATGCAGGCTTGCAGAATGATTTCCGGGTCAGCGGCATGAATTTTCTCCGCTGCGGCGCGCACCTTCCGGAAATGTGCATCGTCCGGCATGGATGCTTTCCAGATTCCTGCGGCGCGGCCAAGAAATTTCAGCCCTGTTTTCAACACAACGCGGATGTCGTCCTCGAGCGTATCGCTCATTGTGATCCACTGCGCCGAAGCGGCGCGGGAAAGATAATACTCCAACACCTG
This sequence comes from uncultured Clostridia bacterium, assembly GCA_946610835.1. Taxonomy (GTDB): domain Bacteria; phylum Bacillota; class Clostridia; order Oscillospirales; family Acutalibacteraceae; genus UBA1425. The sequence goes on from CAMOCU010000006.1 coordinate 8,470, forward strand.
CCGCTGCATGGAGCCGTCGAAATAACCTTCGTGCATATATTTTATCCTTTCCGTTGTTGATAAAGTTCCATCAGTTCATCCTGTGTGATGCGTGCGGACAGCGCGCCGACAGCCGTGACTGCCTTGCCGCCGGTGATGTTCCCGAACGTCACACAGTCGCGGAACGGATAATCATGGAAAAGACCGTAGCAAAAACCGGCCAGAAACGCATCGCCCGCGCCGGTGCTGTCCACATGCCGGAATTGCGAAAAACCAGGGATCGAGAACGCGCCGTCTTCATCCACGCCCACACAGCCGTCCTTGTCTGTTTTGACAACCACGCGCGGAAAATGCGCGTGCAGCGCCTGCGCCGCGCTCTGTGCGTCCGCGCACCCGGTCAGGCGCATCGCTTCCTTGCGGTTGGGCGTGTAATAGTCCGCGAGATCGAGCAGCTTCCCGTATTTTTCAAAACTCAGCGCATCGTCCCAGCCCATGTCGAGCACCATCACGGTGCCTTCCGCGCGCAGACGGCGATACACGTCCAGCATTCCGCCGGCCGTCATCAAACAGACTTTGGCGCCGTGTGCCATGTCGTAAAACGCCTGCTGCGCCTGCGCGTCCGTTTCCATGCCGCCCTTGCCGTAGGAAATAAAGCTGCGGTCGTCCGGCAGCAGAACGGCGCTGGTGATGTTGACCGGGATCTGATCGCCATGATACAGATTCAGCGGACGGACGCCGTTTTCGAGGAACTGAGATTGGGCAAAGGCAGAAAAAAGATCGCTGCCAAGCTCTGTGGCGATCCTTGCAGACACGCCGAGCCGGCCGAGATGAATCAGTGTTGCCGCCAGACCGCCGCCCAGCTGCAAAGAAAAACGGTCGGTATATATTTCTTCGCCCACGTCCGGCAGACGCGGCATATTTTCATACAGCAGGTCGACGTTGGCCGCCGCTGCGCCGGCGATAAAACTCATGTCCATTCTCCTATAAACGGCTGATTGTGCGCAAGATACGCGTCCGTCAGCTGTGTTGCCAGACTGTAGCTTGCAACGAGCGGATGCAGAGTCAACGCCTCAACGGCTCTGGTGCGCGAACGGGTGCGGATGGCTTCGCTCGCGAGCCGTTCATACATCTTGACACGCCGGATCAGTTCCAGATTTTGTGCATCCACCTGCCCGAATCGGTGCGCAACGGCCTCGCCCTGCACAATGTCGCAGGTGATCTCTACCACATCGCTGTCCTCCAGGCCGTCGATTGCGCCCTGATTCGGCACGCACAAAATCATGCTGTCTGCTGTGCCGCTCTGCTCGATTTCGATGAACCGCAGCGCAACGCCCGCATATCCGCCGTCGTCCTTGCCAAACGGGTCGAAATGCCACGTTGTTTGCCGCCGAATGCCGGACTCCGCCGCCATGTAGTTGTTTTCCCGCTCGCCGTATCCTTCCTCGAAAATTTCCAGCGCGCGGTCAAAATCGCGTTGAACATCCAGTTCAGAAAGCGCGGCGGTCATGCGGCGGTTGATTTGCGCGATCTGTTCGCCGCGTGTCTGCGGTGCGCGCAGGATATTGCGAACCGCCTGTTCGCGGTAATAGAAGTAGTACAGATATTCGTTGAGAATGGCGTGCCGTTCGCGCAGCAGCCGCTTTTCAAAATAGCGCAGATCGGTTTCGGTATAAGCGCGGTCGTTTTCGATCAGTTCATCCAGCACCTCCCTGCCGTTGATGGTGACAGAGCGAAAATAGGACAAGTGATTCAGACCGTATACTTCGCCGCGTGCGCTGCCCTCCGGTACGCCGTATAGCTTTTCAAACGAGCGCAGCATTCCGCTCGGCGCGTCGCAGATTCCGTATGTAAATTCAAAGCCCAAATCGCGCAGCGTTTGCGAAACGACGCCGGCAGGATTGGTAAAAATGAATACTTTGCAGGCAGGCTTTGCATATTTGCGCACAAGCGCGCAATACTCGGCCAGCGCGGGCACGCTGCGCATAGCGAACGACAGCCCGGCTGCACCGGTTGTTTCCTGCCCGAGCACGCCGAGGTCAAGCGCAATGCGCTCGTCCCGCACACGCATATCGTCGCCGCCTGCACGGATCGTTGTGATGACATAGTCTGCGCCGCGAATGGCTTCGATTGCGTTGGTCGTGCGGACAAAATGCAGCGGCGGACAAATCTTCTGCGCAACGATCTCGGCCATCCCGCCGTAGATTTTCAGCTTTTGTGAGTCGTTGTCCATGAAACAAAGCTCAGTAATGTGCAGCTGCGCCGCTTTTTGTGCAATGCTTTTGGCGAGAAACATCGAGCGTACGCCGCCCCCGCCGATAACAGTCAATTTCAATGAAAAAACGTCTCCTTTTTGATTTGTACGATTCGTACGCGGCTTCCTTAGTGCGCCGTGAACGAAAGGGTCAACGGCTTCGAGTAGAAATGGTACGCGCTTTCTGCGCGCACGGTCAACGTGTACGTCTGACCCGCCTGAAGCGTATCGGAGCCGATACGCAGATCGGCGGTTTCGTCATCGTCAAATACGAAATAGTCGTTGACAAAATTACCGCGGTAAACCACGCGCCCTTTGTCATCTTGAATTTTGATGCGGTATTCATGCACAATATAGCCCTGCGGAACAGATGCTTCGTTGAATGAAACGACCCATTCGCCCGCGTCGTTTCGGGATGCGCGCGCCGTCGTGCCTTCGGCAAACACGGGCGCGGCGTCGTGCGCGCGGCTGTTGCGGTAGGTGTAGTTTCGTGTGTTCTGCACGTCGTCGATGTAATACTCGCAGATATAACGATCGCTCAGCAGATCGTATCCGCGCACGCGCACGCTTCCGTCGTCATCCGCCTCGATCACGCACATCTGCGCCGCCGGGTCGTACCCGTCCGGGTGGTGGCCGGGCAGGTAATCCTTGTCTGTTTCAAACGTTGCCATCGCGCCGCAGCCGATTGCGGTATAGCTCGTCTGCAAAATACTGCGCGGGTCGTTGATCGGGTAATGTGAGTGGCCGGAAAAATCCACGACGCGTGCATGTCCGTTCAGCACCAGATTGATTTGCGGATCTCCCCAGAATGTAGAGCCGTAAACCGTACCCCACGGGTGCGGATGCTGAAAGACAAAAATCGCTTTGCCGTCTGCTTTTTTTTCGGCGGTTTTGATGGAATCGGACAGCCAGCGCAGACTGCGCGGCGTAAACGTCCACTCCGTTGCTCCGCGCTCGCCGGAAAAGGAGATGCAGGAAAAGCCGTTGATCTCGGTCACGGTGTTCGGCTCATGCCCGAAATGACGCAGGAAATATTCGCGGTAATGGTCGTCCTTGAACTCATGATTGCCGTGAATGTTGACAAGCGGCGTTTCGGGGCGCACATGCTCGCGCAGCGTCGCGGCATAGTTGGCATAGTCTCCCTTGCCGCCAATGCTTGAAAAATCGCCCAGGCCGAAAAAGCCGTCTACGCCGGCATATGTTTTGTCGCTGTCAAACAGTGCGTACGACGTGTCGATCGCGTCTGCCACATGGTCGTTGCGATTGTGCGAATCCGTAAACGCAACAAGGCGCACTGTCGGCACAAAATCCTGCGGCGTTTGCGGCATCGTGTCCGTGATCGTACCGCCCAGCCGCTGCACACCACCGAAAGGCAGTATGATACCCAGCACCATCGACAAGCCGTACAAAGTTCCGATGATCCATTGAAAAATTTCCGAAAACGGCATATTTTCCCCTCCCGTAGTCTTTTGGTTTAAAAAGACTGTTTCTTAAACGCCCCATTGGAGAATATAACAAAAAAATTATAACATTTATTTTTTGTTTTGTCACCTTTTTTTCAAAAAGAATCGTGTTCTTTCTTGCGTCAGCGTGCAGCACATGCTAAAATACGGGCAGAAACAAATGTCCGGAGGCGCTGTGCATCCGGAGATTTTTGAAGTGTCCGCCGGTCAAAAGCCGGTGTGCTGGCACACACTGCAGAGAAGGGAAAGACAATGGACAAACAGACACACAGACGATACGGCCATGTTGTGATCGTCGGGCTGGACGGAATGGGCGTTTTTTGCAAAGATACGCCTACGCCGCGTATGGACGAAATATTTGCAGCCGGAGCAAAAACCACGTGTGCGGTTGCTTTGTTCCCGACCATCAGCGCGCAAAACTGGGGCGCAATGCTGATCGGCGCCGATCCGCAGGTGCATGGTCTGACAAACAGTATCATCAGTCAAAAGGAATACACAAACCGGGCGCTGCCGACGATTTTTACCACTGTCCGCCATGCTTTTCCGGAAAGCGTGCTTTGTTCGGTGAGCAACTGGGAGCCGATCAATCACGGCATTATTGAGCACGACGTCGGCGTGCATCTGGATACAGCAGACGACGGCGATTCGACCACGGCGCTGGTCGAGACATGCATCCGCAGAGAAAAACCGGATCTGCTGTTTTTACAGATCGACGATCCGGATGGAGCCGGTCACCGATACGGGTATGGTTCCAAAGAGCATCTGGCCTGCATCACAAAGGTCGACGCCATGGTCGGCAGGATTTACGATGCTCTTAACGGGGCAGGGATGCTGGACGATACGTTGTTCATGGTCATTACAGATCACGGCGGATTCAAAAACGGACACGGCGGCTACACGGACACGGAAAAATATATCTTTTTTGCGCTTTGCGGCAAGACAGTGTGCAAAACGGAAAATTTTTTTGCCGCGACCAAGGATGTCAACGCCGTGGTGCGTTATGCGTTCGGACTGGATGTTCCACCGGTTTGTAATGACGGATACTCCTCGCAGGTGCCGCAGGGCGTTTTTGCGGATTATGACACACCGTATCAAAAAACGGCCGAGGGCAAGCGGTACGAAATTGCTCCGCAGCCGCAGCCGCCGCTGCACAGCGAAAAAGGATTGACGGCATTTTTCGACGCGAAGGATATCCGGCTTGCGCTGTTTTTTGAAAACAATGCGGACGACGCGTCGGGCAACGCTCGTTTTGTCGAGCATGGACACGTCAAATATTATGCCGCGGGCGTGCGCGGCAGCTGCGCGGAGCTTGGTGCGACGGGCGCGCTTGTTTCGCCGGACGTCCGGTTCGGCACAGAGGATTTTACAATTTGCGCATGGCTCAAGGTGGACGACGCTCCCGGGGCGGAAGCCTATTATTGCGGTACAAAGACCATGACAGATTCCGGTCCCGGTTTTATGCTCGGCTTTACGAATTACGCAACATGGCTCGGGATCGAAACATCCGACCCCGCATCTTATCAGGAATTCACGCAGCCGTATCGGCGCGAGGTTTCCGGCGGATGGCTGCACACGATCTTCGCGTTCCGCCGCCGGCAGTGCGAAATCGACGTGTATCGGAATTTCAAGTGTAAAGAAACGATCGTTCTGCCGAAAGAGTTCGCGGACGTTTCCATGGATGCGCTTGCGTTTACCGTCGGTGACGACGCGTCCCGAAAGATCAATACCGGCAACGACGCGCTGATCTGTTTGGACGATCTGCTGATTTTCGGCAAAGCTTTTACCGCCGCGGACGCCGAAAAGCTTGCCGCATATTATCAGGGAAGCGCTGATTAAATCGGGGTGTGCGAGGGGACGAGAGATTTTTTCGGCA
>CAMOCU010000007.1 GCA_946610835.1 uncultured Clostridia bacterium
ATCGGGATGGCTACCGCGTGCGAAGAGTACGGCGCAAACCTGTATGCAAACGGTGCAAGACCGTCCGGAGTACTGGAGCATCCGGGGCACATCAACGACATTGAGCGCATCCGTGAGAGCTGGCGCGACAATTACAGCGGCGCAAAAAACGCAGGGCGAGTACCAATCTTGGAAGAAGGATTGAAGTATGTTCAGATTTCGATCAATCCGCAGGAAGCACAGTTTCTGGAAACGCGTAAGTTTCAGATGAATGAGATTGCGAGAATTTACCGTGTGCCGCCGCATATGGTCGGCGATCTGGAAAAAAGCAGCTTTTCGAACATTGAACAGCAGTCCCTCGAATTTGTAAAATACACGCTTAATCCGTGGATTGTCCGCTGGGAGCAATCTCTTTCGCGCTCGTTGTTTACCGCACAGCAAAAGCGTGAGTACTTTTACAAATTTAACGTTGAGGGGCTTTTGCGCGGCGACTACGCAAGCCGGATGAGCGGTTATGCTACAGCAAGACAAAACGGGTGGATGAGCGCCAATGATATTCGAGAGCTGGAAAATATGGATAAAATCCCTGCGAATCTTGGCGGGGATTTGTATTTGGTCAACGGGAACATGATGCCGATTCAGGACGCCGGTGCGGCCTATCGGCAGGAAGGAGACGCATAATGCGATGAGAGTAAAACTTGTGTACGGATGCCCATGCAGCGGAAAGACAACCTACGTACGGGATCGTGTCGGCCAAAAAGACGTTGTGTACGACTACGACACAATTGCAGCTGCACTGCGGCTCGGATCGGATCATCCTACACATGCAGGGGTATCCGGAAAAGCTGCGCTGGATTTGCGGCAAAGCATTGCGGATTTGATGGCAGGCAGGCGGAATGTACAGAATTTTTGGTATGTCTGCACATGGCCGACGGATACGGTCATGGGAATTCTGGAAGAATTCAGTGACATCGAGAAAATTTTTATCGATGAAACGAAGAAGACGTGCTTGGAACGCATGGAAAATGACGAAACACGAACGGATAAGGATGCGTGGCGCGAGGTAATCAACGGATGGTTCGCAGAGCATGCCGCGGACTTGAATGAGGCCAGAAAGGACGTGAAGAAAAATTTGAATCAAAAGCGTTTTTGGAACTGGACAAACGGTGCGAATGAAATCAAATCACGAACTTTGCGCATTGACGGCGAAATCGCATCCGAATCATGGTTTGATGATGAGATAACGCCGCAACTGTTCCGAGAGGAGCTGATGGACGGAAACGGAGATATTGTACTGTATATCAATAGTCCTGGTGGAGATGTGATCGCTGCAAGCCAGATTTACACAATGCTCATGGAGTATACAGGCAATGTTACCGTGCGTATCGACGGCATGGCGGCTTCCGCAGCGTCTGTGATTGCGATGGCGGGCACAACAGTGGAGATGGCGCCGACAGCCATGCTGATGATCCACAACCCGTCAACGATTGCATGGGGAGATCACAATGATATGCAAAAGGCGATGGATCTTCTTGCAGAGGTTAAGGAGAGCATCATCAACGCTTATGAGCTAAAGACTGGTCTTTCCCGCGCGAAAATCAGCAGGCTGATGGAAGAAGAAACGTGGATGAACGCGCGAAAGGCACTCGACCTGGGCTTTATAGACAAAATCATGGACGGCGAACAGGCGGCAGAAGCGTTTGCGTTCTCGCCATTTGCAAGTGAGAATGCGCTGCGGCGTAAGCTTGTCGCCAAATACGGCGATAAAAAACATGCAGAAAAGCAGACCGGGCGAAACGTCCATGATTTGATGGATCGTCTTAATCTGCTCAAATATTAAAATCTGAAGGGAGAACAAAACATGACCACAAAAGAACTCATGGAGAAGCGTGCCCGGCTGTGGGAAAACGCAAAAGATTTTCTGGAGTCACATCGCGGCGAAAACGGATGCCTGTCCGCAGAAGACGACGCAGCATACGCGAAGATGGAGGCTGATATTACGGCGCTTGGCAAAGAAATCAACCGCACGCGCAGACAGGCGGAAATCGAAGCGGAGCTTTCTGCACCGGCTACAAAGCCGTTGACCGGAAAGCCTGAGAACGAAAAAGACGGAGAAACACCGGTTATCGCGACCGCCGCATACAAGCAGGCGATGCTTAATGCGTTCCGCTCTAAATTCCGGATCATCTCGAACATTTTGGAGGAGGGTACGGATGCAAACGGCGGCTTCCTTGTGCCTACGGAAATGGATCGTCGCCTGATTGAAAAAATGCGCGGTGAGAACATTATGCGGCGGCTTGGCACAGTGATCACAACCAACAGTGAGCACAGCATTGCCATTAGCAACTCAGCACCCACAGCAACATGGGTCGCTGAATCTGGTGCTATCACCTTCGGAGGTGCAACATTTGACCGCAAGACGCTTGACGCGCACAAACTCGTTGCCGCTGTCAAGGTTACCGAGGAGCTTCTGGCGGACAGCGCTATAGATCTGGAAAGCTATCTTGTGCGTGAATTTGCAAAAGCAATCGCTGAGAAAGAAGAGGAAGCGTTCCTGATCGGGGACGGCAACGGTAAACCTACCGGTGTGTTTGACGCAACGGCCGGAGGTACGGTTGCGAATACTGTGACCAGTGCAACGTCCAATGATCTGATTGATCTTGTATATGCGCTCGGCCGCGGTTACCGCCGCAATGCAGCTTTTATCTTCAACGATGCGACGATTGCATCCGTACGCAAGCTCAAGGATCAGAACGGCGCATACATTTGGCAGCCGTCCTATCAGGCCGGCGAGCCGGACAAGCTGATGGGATACACGATCTATACGTCTGCGGTTGCACCGACCAATGCGATCGCATTTGGCGATTACAGTTACTACAACATCGGCGACCGCGGCTCCAGAAGCTTTGATATTCTGCGTGAGCTGTTTGCAGCGTCCGGAGAGATTGGCTTTAAGTCGACACAGCGTGTGGATGGCATTCTGACTGTGCCTGAAGCGGTACAAATTCTGAAAATCGGTACCACACAGAGTGGCTCCGGCAATTCCTGATCTAAAACCATAACGAAAGGCGGAGACATGTATGCTCTCGCAACTTAAAAAGAATCTTGTCATACAAGACGATAAGGACGATGATCTGCTGCGAGAAATGCTTGCCTCCGCCGTACGGTATGCAGAGGATTATCAGCATAAAACGGCAGGCTTTTATACAACACATCCTATGTCACCGGCAACAGCGCAGGCAATCATTATGCTTGCGTCACATTTTTATGAGAGCCGTGACGGCAGTACAGGCGGATTTTTCGCGGACACACCTGCCGCGGGAGAAAATGTCTGGAAATCTGTGAATCGTTTGTTATGCTGCGAAAAGGAGTGGCAATTATGAGCGCAATCGGATCCATGCGCACACTGATTCGCATCATACAGCCTCTGTACGGCAAGGATTCGGACGGCTTTCATACCGTTTCTGACGACGTTCTCGCCGAAATCCTTTGCCGTATGGAGGTCAAAAACGCAACCGAGAAATGGTCAAATCGAGCCGATCTTCGTGACGCAAACGCGATCTTTACATTTCGGCGCATACCGGGAATAACAATCACGCCGCGCATGCAAATATGCCTTGACGCGGAGCGATATGATATCCAATCTGTAGAGGATATTCGGATGCGCGGCATGTATATACAGGTCGTGGCCAAGATGCAGGAGACGATAAATGGCAAAAATGAAATTTGAACTTTCGGATGAGCTGATGCAAAAATTACAGCGTTTGCAGGGAGAAGAACTGGATAGAATTTGCAAGAAGGCATTGACGGCTGCCGGAGAAATCGTCTTGAAAGAGACAAAAAGCCAGCTAAAAAGTGTAATCGGCACAAATCCGCAGACAAAGTATGACAAAAAACATGGATCGCGATCCACGGGCGAACTTGTTGAATCACTCGGCCTGTCGCCGCCAGAGCTTAACAACAACGGTGTGTTTGATATCAAAGTCGGATTCGGTGAGCCTCGAAAGCACAAAACAGGCCAAAAAGAACAAACAAACGCCATGATCGCAAACGTACTGGAAAACGGAAGGCACGGCAGTCCGCCGCGTCCTTTTTTGAAGAAGGCAAAAGCAAAATCTCAAAAAGCGGCGCTCGCGGAAATGGAGCGCGTGATCACGATGGAGATTGAAAAACTATGATCCTGTCCGAATTGAATGCGCTCTTGGATGAAGTGAAAGTCCCTGTGGAGACCGGGTATTTTTCTTCGAAAGCGCCGGCGCAGTACGCAGTGTTGACGCCGTTGACAGAGGATTTTGAGCTGTTTGCGGACAACACGCCGCAGATAGATACGCAGCAGGTACGTTTGACGCTGTATGCAAAGGGCAACTATCTGTACCTGCGGCGCATAATTTTACAGCGGTTGCTCGCCGAGAATTTTACAATCACATCACGCAATTATATTCAGTATGACCGGGATTCCGGTTATCATCAATATGCAATTGACGTTGCAAAGACTTACAGATGGGAGGATTAAACATGGCAATCATCGGCCTGGATAATTTGTATTACGCAAAAATTACGGAGGATGAAAACGGTCAGGAAACATACGACTCGCCGAAAAAACTGGCGAAGGCGATCAAAGTCGGACTTTCCGTGGAAATATCGGAAGCGATCCTGTACGCAGACAACGGCGCCGCAGAAACTGTGAAGGCATTTAAAAGCGGCAAATTGAAATTGGAGATCGACAAAATCGGTACGGATGCCGCAAGAGATTTGACGGGTGCGGAAGTAGACAGCAAAGGTGTGCTTGTTTACTCCGGCGAAAATAATGCGCCGTACGTGGCAATCGGTTTCCGTGCAAAAAACAGTGATGGCAAATACAGATATTTCTGGCTGTATAAGACGAAGTTTGCTGTACCCGGAACCGACGTCGAAACGCAGGGCGATAGCATCAACTTTCAAACGCCCACGATCGAGGGAACCATATTGCAGCGTGAAAAGCCCGCAGGAACAGATCGGCATCCGTGGAAAGTAGAAGCGACAGAAGGAGATACCAATTTGGATGATAGCGTGATTTCCGGTTGGTTTACGTCTGTTTATGAGCCGACATTTACGGCATAAAAAAGGAGTGGTAGATAATGAACGCAAGAGTTTTGAAAGAGGAATACCCGCCAATCCTTGAGCGCAGCGCATCTGTAAAGATCGGCGGACGATCATATGAGATGATCTTAAACACCTCCGCAACGATGGCGATTTCAAAAAAATTCGGCAGCTTGAAAAATCTTGGCGAAGCGATTTCCGAAAATCCGGAAGAAGGCTTTGAATCGGTTATCTGGCTTTTGGCTTTGCTGTGCAATCAATCTGTTGCAATCCACAATTTTCTGCATCCGGACAGTCCGGAGGAGTTGCTGACAGAGGAGTATATCTCGCTGATTACAACGCCTAACGAGCTTTCCGATTACAAGGATGCGATTATGACCGCCATCCAAAAGGGTGTGCATCGAGATGTAAAAAGCGAAGAACAAAATGCAAAAAATACACAGGCCGGGTAAGTGATGCAGAATCATTTGCCCGGCTGATCTATTACGGGGTCACGCAACTCGGCAGGCCGGAGCGTGAGGTGTGGATTATGCCGATTGGGTATCTTCTGGATCAATGGGAGGTGCACAAACAGTTTATTGGCATCGCAAGTAGGCATAAAGAAAATACAATTGACGACGTGATCCCTGTTGGGGTCTAATAGAGGGGCGGGATATGTCGAGCGGAATCGGAACCAAATTATATCTGGATGGCGAAAAAGAGTATAAGGCTGCGCTGGCAGAAATCAATCGGTCTATGCGTGTGCTTGGGACGGAAATGTCGGTTGTTACCGCGCAATTTGACAAAAACGATAAATCCGAACAAGCGCTGACCGCTCGCTCTGCTGCCTTGACCAAAGAGGTTGATGCACAAAAAGAAAAGATCGAGCAGCTGCAGAATGCGTTAAGAAATGCGAAGGAAGGATTTGGCGAGAACGATAAACGCACGCAAAGCTGGCAGATGCAGCTGAATAAAGCGCAGGCCGAGTTGATCGGCATGGAAAAAGAGCTCGGTCAAACAAACAAAGAACTGGATGACGTAAAAAACGGCGCAAAAAATGCTGGCGTAGATATGGAAAAGTTCGGCGACGTCTGCAAAAAAACAGCAGAAGCGATCGGCGCAACATTTGCTGCAATCGGTGCTGGTGTACTTGCCGCAGGAAAAGAACTTACTAATCTCGCCAAAAACACGGCCGAAGCAGGCGACATCATTGACAAACAATCGCAAAAAGTCGGATTATCCGCAGAGGCGTACCAAAAATGGGATTACGCAATGCAGATTTCCGGAACAGAGATGGCGAACTGTACGACCGGTCTGAAGACATTGACCAATACGCTGGACGATGCGCGGAACGGCAGCGAGGGTGCAATCACAAAATTTGAACGTCTGGGTATTTCGATAGACGATTTGAAAGGCAAAAGTCGCGAGGAAGTCTTTGAGGCAACGGTGACTGCGCTGCAAAACGTTCAGGACGAAACGGAAAAGGCTGCTCTTGCCAATGATATGTTCGGCAAATCCGGCCAAGACCTTATGCCGCTGTTTAATATGACCGCAGACGCAACACACGCGCTGCTGGAAGAAGCAGAATCTTACGGCATGGTTATGAGCAACGACGCTGTTGCTGCATCCGCAACATTTCAAGACAGTCTTACAAAACTGAGCGGTACGATTGACGGAATAAAAAATAAGATCGGCGCTCAGTTGCTTCCGGGATTTACACAGATCGCGGACGGTATGGCCGATCTGGCGGTCGGAAAAGATGACGCTGCGGAAACGATCGGAAGTGGCGTATCAACAGTAATTGATGCAATTTCCGGTATGGTTCCTCAAGTTGTTGAGATTGTCTCAACAGTATCTGGTGCAGTTCTGCAGAGCCTTCCTTCTGTTTTTGAGTCTCTGGCGCAAGGTATTCTCGGCGGCATTACACAGTTGGCGCCCGTATTGACGGATGTGATTACACAGCTTGCAGCGACTCTGGTCACCTTGCTGCCGCAGATTGTCGAGGCCGGCATGCAAATTGCGGCTTCGCTGATTTCAGGCATTGCGGAGGCAGTACCATCCCTAATTCCACAGATTACAGATGTAATTTTGCAGGTGGCCGCTGTACTGCTGGACAACCTGCCCGTTTTGATGGACGCGGCGCTTGCTTTGCTCGAGGGTGTTGTGCAGGGAGTATTGCAGTCTTTGCCTGTGATTCTTAACGCAATCCCTGGTATCATTACTGCGGTTTGTGATGCTTTAACAAACGGTATCCCCATGCTGTGGGAAGCAGCTATAGAGCTTTTAAATGGTATTGTTCAAGCGCTTCCGTATCTCATCAATGTATTGCGGGTGCAGATACCCACGATTGTGACTACGATCGTTTCCGGCCTGACGACCATGATCCCGACTCTGCTCAATGCCGCTGTCTCTTTTTGGTCGGCGATCGCACAAGCAATACCTGTCATTATCCGGATGCTTATTCCGCTGATTCCGTCCATTGTTGAGACGATTGTGCAGGTGTTGTCAGACAATTTCCCGCTTTTGCTCGGCGCAGCAATTGATGTAATGATGGCAATCGTCCAGGCGATCCCTGTCATTGTGCGCACATTGGCTGCTGAGTTTCCGCGTATCGTAGAGACAATGCTTTCGGCGTTGCGGGCAGCATTGCCGTCCTTGGCAACGATGGGCAGACAGCTGCTCGAGGGACTCTGGAACGGCATTCAGAATGTTAAGGATTGGTTGATTGATAAGATTCGGAATCTTGGATACGCTGTAACCGATGCACTAAAAGAGGTTTTCGGAATTGCATCACCATCAAAAGTTTTTGAAAAAGAAATCGGTCAGAATCTTGGCCTTGGAATCGGCGTGGGTTTTGAAAAGGCTATGGACAGTGTGAGCCGAGACATGGCAAATGCGATCCCGACAGAATTCGGCATGGGTGCAGCCGTATCTATGCCGACACAAGGATACGGCGATTACACGAAATACGATGCACCGATCGCAGTGACGCTCACACTGCATATTGATGCTTTCAACAATTACGGCACAGACGACATCGACAATCTGGCAGACGAATTGTCCGTTTTGATCGCAGAAAAAATCAACAGGAGGTCGAAAGCTTTTTGAATGCGTTCGTTTACAATGGGATCAGTTCCGCAGACATGGGACTGTTTATCTCCGAAAAAAACATATATTCTGCACCGCAGCGGGATTTTACAGTCGTCTCCGTCCCTGGCAGGGACGGGGATGTTTTTTTAGATAACGGCCGATATAAAAACATCGACGTTTCCTACACAGTTTCTTTCACGGATGCTGCCCGTCGCGCAAGTGATCTGCGCTACTGGCTGCAGGCGCGTGGATATGGCCTGCTGACAGATACCTATCAGCCGGAATATTTTCGCAAAGCCATTTTTTCTTCCAAACTGGACATCAGCGAGGTGCTGATCGGCGTTGGCAAAGCTAAAATCAATTTTAATTGCGATCCCTATCTGTACCTTTTTTCCGGAGCGGAAGAGACCACGATCACACAAAGCGGCACAACGTTGCGAAACCCGGAAATGTATACAGCGATCCCTAAAATCCGTATTTATGGCACCGGAGATCTGAATCTGTATGTCAACAGCAGCAGTTACTACATTACAGATGTTGATGGAGATATCACGCTGGACTGTGCGTCGAAAAATGCTTATAAAGGTGCTGCGCTGCAAAACGACAAAATTCAGTTTTCGGATTTTCCGGTGCTCAAGCGCGGCAACAATGCAATAGGCTGGAGCGGCAATGTAACAAAAGTGTTAATCACACCCAACTGGAGGACAATATAAGGTGGTGACAGTATGACACCGATTTTAATGCAAGACGGTACTGTGATCTGTTTTCTGGCGGATGCATTGACGTGTGTTGTAACAGAGGAGCGTAACGGCATCTATGAGTTGAGCATGACATTTCCTGTGGTAAGCGAGATGTTTTCGCAGCTACGCATCGACAGACTGATCAAAGCCAAACCGAATGATACAGCAGATTTGCAGCTTTTCCGGATTTACTCCATCACAAAGCCAATCAACGGCATTATAACAGTCAAGGCAGAGCATATATCCTACGCACTATCCAGCATGCCCGTTGCCCGTGTCAAAATCAAAGGCACAGCGGATGCAGCAATTGACGACATTCTCGGAAATGTAAATCTTATGATGAGCACAGAGGATACAGAGTATTCCACGCCGTTCCGCGTGTCTGTCTGTCCGGACATGGACGCTGTGCATGACTTTGCTTATGAGGTCGGTTCCGCACGCGGGGCGCTTGGCGGAACCGAAGGATCCGTGCTGGACGTTTACGGCGGCGAATATGAGTTTGACAATTATGTGATCCGGCTGCATAAAAACCGCGGCACACACACCGGGATTGTGATTGCATACGGCAAAAACATGACAGATATTAAGGCAACGACAAGCCTTGACAATGCTTACACCGGGCTTTTCCCGTACGCAAAGCGGAATGATCAGCTTTACTATCTGCACGGGTATGAGTTTGACGACAACATGCATATGATCACATTTGACCCGGTGATTGCGGTGGAAAACAAATCAGGAATCGAAGATCGTGTTCTTCTGCGGGATTTCAGCAGCGAGTTTGAGGACGACGAGGAGATTACAAATAAAACATTACTCGCTAAAGCGACCGCTTTTTTGGAGCGCAACAACATCAACAATCCGGAAGTAAACATCGTTGTGTCGTTTGTGCATCTTTGGCAGTCGCCGGACTACGCCGAATATGCGCCGTTGGAAAAAGTCTCTTTGTGCGATTGGGTGACGGCACAACATGAAATTCTCGGCATCAACGTGGAAGCGCAGGTCATCAAAACAGTATATAATACGCTTTCAGAACGATATGACAAGATTGAGCTGGGGTCAGCGCGTGCCAATTTCGGCGATACAATCCGTCAAGCAACGCACGATTTGAATGCAGCGATCGACGCAATCAATACCAGCGATGAGTATTCCAAAATTACACAGGAATACAAAGCAGCCATTTTAAGAGCTACACAGCGGATAACCGGTTACAGCGGCGGTTATGTGCGGTTTAATCCATATCTCAAAGAGGATGGCGAAACATTGGCAGACCCACAAGAGATTCTGATTATGGATTCCAACCAAATCGTAAACGCGCAAAAGCTGTGGCGTTGGAACATAGGAGGATTGGGGTATTCCAACACTGGATATAACGGCGAATACAAAACAGCGATCACGATGGACGGGGAAATTGTTGCGGATTTTATTACGACGGGAAAGCTTAACGCATCCTTGATCCAAACCGGGACGCTTAACGCAAAATATATCAAGGCAGGTATCCTTTCCGACAAAAACAATCTGTTTTCCTTCAATCTGGACACCGGAGAAATCATTGCGTCGAACATGCATCTTTCCGGCGGAACCATCCAGATCGGCAATGCGTCTTATTACACATATATCGCAAACGGAGAAATTTCACAGCATCTGGCGAAAAATACTTCAGGGGCATCGTTGACTGGAGGCCTCGTAATTACCGGCTATACAACAGAATCAGGTGAGGAAAAATGGCGTGAAACCATATATTTCAACGAAGAAAACTCCAAAGCTGAAGGTGTAGCCATTTCGAAGCGAAGGGAAGATGGGAATTTCGCTGCTATTGCTGTTTTCACCGACGCAGGCGCTGCGATTTTCCGCAGTACGAGTATTACGGGTAATCTGAGTGCAAGCGGTTGGCTTTCCGTTAACGGATCATTTACAACGATTGGCAACGCAGACATCAACGGCAGTCTGACTGCAAACGGGCGAGGACAATTCAACAACGGATTAACGGTTTATGAATCAAGTACATTTTATGGATCAGTATCGTTTGAGAACAGCGTTTCTTTCGCAAATAGTTCATTTACGCTTAATTCTTTGAGCTTTTCAGGCAATGGCGGCATAACAAGCAAGTTAATTGTATCCGGCGCAACAAGCTTAAACAGCACGTTGTATGTAAAAAGCGGCACAAATCTGGCAAGCACACTCAATGTCGCCGGAAAAACGACACTGCTGAACGATCTCATAGTGAGCGGCCAAATAACAAGCGGAAGCCTTGCAACCGGAACGATCACGGCAACGCAATTCGATATACAGTATCAAGACGGCGGAGAGACATATACAACGCAAATATATGCCGGCGGCGCTTCTTTCGGATTCAGTTCAGGTTCTAACAAAAGGCAGGCGATTTACGGTTCTAACGGTGCATATTTCGGTACAAACTCAGACGCAAAACTATTGTATGATTCCGGTATGCTGATGTTGATAGGTAGCGGGTCATTTGGCGACTATGGCACTGCCGTTTCCGTTGATCTTGGAAATAACGACACAATTGCTATTTTCGCAACCAATCTTGACGGCAAAAAAGGGCTGCATGTATACGGCGTCGTCGGTGCGGAAAAGTTTCTGCAGGGATCCACTCAGGAAATCAAGCAAAATATCAAGCCAGCACCGAGCGCAATCAGCGCAATCCGGAACAGTACAATTTATCAATATAACATTGCTGCGGACGGCGAAAGCAATATCATTTCTGTGCAAAGCGAACAGTCCGATGATCCTGTTAGCTATGGGTTTGTAATCGAGCGCGAAACCCCGGAAGAAATTATCTCGCCAAGCAGAAAAGCAATTGATTTGTATAGTATGGCGTCACTGAATTGGAAAGCGACGCAGGAAATTTTAGCAAGACTGGAAAGATTGGAGGCATCGCAAAATGCGTGAAATTTTAAAAAGAAAACTGGAAGATCTAAAAAAAGATGAAGAAAAGGCTATCGCCCAGCTCAACGCAATTCTCGGCGCAAAATCGGTTGTAATCGATTTGATTAAGGAAGCCGGAGATGAGGAGAAGGTTGAGGTAAAAAAATGAAAATATTCCGTATTGATTGTTCAGACGAATCTGGCGTTCCGAAAATACCGGATGGCGTATGTCTCGGCGGATACGGAGAGCATAATGCCGTGCAGTTGGTTATTGAGATGCCGCAAAGGTTATGCTGCGCAACGTATCACACCGTGGTAATCGGTACGGTAACGACCGCACCGATTACAACCGTTGCAAATGCAGACGGCGCATATAGGATCGGCAGTACGTTGTATGTCCCGCTCACGCAGGCATATACGTGTCAGCGATACGTTGACGTGCAAACGGCTGCCTATGTGCAGGATACAGACGGTATACGCCTGATCGGTACAACGGAGTCCGTACACGGGCTGATGTTTGCACGCACGGCCGCGATTAAAGTGCCCGCGGATATACCTAGCGGTATCATTGCGGAATTATATCGCAAAATCGGCAGCGTTCCGGAATTTCCGCAAAATGCCGCAGACGGGACAATTGTTTACTTGGAAGATATCGATTTTTATATCTTTCGCAATGGCGAGTGGTATTCTCTTCCGCGCATCCTACCGGAAATTGCCGTAATAGCAAACGCAGAAACACTACAGAACATGCAGGACGGACAAATTGCCTACATTCCGGAGGATTCTGATAGCGCTTCAAGCGGCTTGTATATCCGCAAAAACAGCAAAACATATTTTATCGACGCGCACACCCATGCGAACGCGGCGACGCTTGCGCAGTTTTCCACGCTCGACG
>CAMOCU010000008.1 GCA_946610835.1 uncultured Clostridia bacterium
CACGCTGGAATAGTCAGTGATGAGAATATCGCTTTCAATCAGGAGCTGCTGCACATCGTTGTTTTTGAAATCGGCAATGTGAACCCGCGGATTGTCGGCGTGAAAACAATCGAGAAAACGATGCACCTCAAAATGCGGATAAAATACCAGCTCGTACTCAAACGTTTCCAGAAGGGCAGCCAGTTTTTCACTGTTTAAAAACGAATCATATTTTTGATAATAATCGCTGTTTAAAAATGTCCGTCTGTTGCACGAGCGCAGGTTTGTGCGCCATGTGGGCATAAAAAGCAGGCGACGCGTGGCGTGATCCGGCTTGACCAGATTGTCAAACCGGCACAGTCCTGTCAGCTGCAGCACGCCTTTCGGATAACCGAAAACCCGATCAATGTAATTATACTCCGGCACGGCGGAACAGACAAACATATCAATGTTGGTCTGGTCTGCGTGGCAGAACGCCAGATCGTCCTTGATGATGCCGTGCTGCAAAAAGATTTTTTTGGATTTGTCCGGAAAGAGTTTGCCGAATTTGTGAAAGAACAGAATGTCGGGCGAGTAACCGTCGATGTGGGTGCTGACTTTTACCTTGGCCAGCACAAAGCACAGATAATGCCGGAAGCTTCCGTATTCGACAGCTTTGCCGAGCGCGGTGATCTTCTGCCTGTCCGGCGAATCTTCGGAGATGATGTATACCGCATTGATTTCCGGATGTTCCCTGCGCAGGTATTTAAAAAAATGGTAGCTGTTGTCGCGCGCTTCCGTCCCTCTTTCGGAAACGATCCACAGATCCTTGTATGTTTTGCTGCCGCGAACAAAAAGGCTGACGCATTCCGCGGCTGTTGTGGCCAGAAAAACGAATATATAGGTGAACAGTCGTTTTATTTTGTACATAAAATTCCGTCTCCGTTTTTTCTTTATTTACAAGGAATTATACCGTACACTCTGCAGATTGTCAAGGCGTGCTGCGTTTTGACGGCACGCATCTTCTTTTATCCTTTTTTCGGATCCGGAAGAAAGAACGGTTCCGTAACGCTTGACAATGTACGTCGAATATTGTAAAATAAGAATAGCATTCTGGGATCTTGAGGAGGTTTGTCCATGCAGAAGATCAGCGTAATTGTTCCGATTTATAATATTGAAAACTATGTTCGTTCTGCTGTGGACAGCATTCTTCGACAGAGCTATACAAATCTGGAAATTCTTCTTGTGGATGACGGCTCAACGGACAGCTCCGGGATGATTTGCGATGAATACGCCCAAAAAGATGCACGGGTAAAGGTTATTCACAAAAAGAACGGCGGGCTTTCGGATGCACGGAATGCCGGTATAGAGGCCGCAACGGGAACATATATCGGTTTTGTTGACGGTGATGATTTTATAGAACCGGAAATGTATCGCAGGCTGTATGACGCGCTGGTCAAAAATAACGCCGATTTCAGCATTTGCAGTTTTCGGTTTGTAGGCGCCTATGAAAACCGGAACGGGAAAATCGAAATTGATGATGAAGTCCTCTCCGGTAAAGAGATCCTGCTTGAAAAACGCATGAGCAAACATGCATGGGGCTGGGGTTATGCGTGGAACAAGCTTTATAAAAAAGAAGTTTTTCAATCTTTGCGTTATCCGGTCGGCAAGGCTTATGAGGACGATTTTATTTTACAGGATCTTTACTGGAACGCGGAACGGGTCGCCTGCATTGCCTACGTCGGATACAACTATGTCCAGCGCGGCTCCAGCATTTCAAACGCAATGCGCGAAAACAGAATGGACGAAATCGACTCCCGGCTTCGTCGCGACCTGTTTTATGAACGCCACAATGTGCCGGCGGATGTACGTCATAAAAACATCATGCGTGCCTATAATGTGCTGTACCTGATTTATGCCCATACGGCGTTTACGCAGGAACCCTTTGCTTCCAGAATCAGAGCAGAGAATTACGCACTCCGCCAGCGGAACAAAAAAATGCGCAGGGAATCTCTTACGCTGCCGCAAAAAGCAGAACTGCTTGCCAATTATATCAGCCCGTATTATACGTGGAAGTGTATGCAGCTTGCCAAAAAAATTCTGAACCGCAGCGGCTTTTGAAACGAGTCATCATGGAAAAAATGAACGAATGGAGTGCCAAAAGATCAAAGCTTGTGATCGGCTTGTATATATTCTTCATTTTCGGCGCCGCAATGGGCGACTGGAAAACGCTGAATATTGCACTCGGCGCCCTGCCCAAGGTGATCTCGACCGGCGCGATCGCTCTGGCGTTCGGCTGCGTGTTGTGGACAGGTAATTTTAAAAATCTCAAAGCGGTTTCCCGTTTCTCGATGCTGTTCGGTTCGATTGTTGTTGGGATCATTATCTGCTCGATCTGGATCTGGATCATGGATCTGCAAACCATCGGGTTCATCATGAAGGGCGTTTCCAAAATATCTTACCAGCTTTTGAATATCGCCATTGTTGCATCCGCCGTTTATCTGTTTCAGGATCAGGCGGCAAAATACACCTTTTACGGCATTGCCGCCGCCAATTTTGTGATCATTCTGCTCGGCGCGGCAAGCATCGGCTTTGGCGGCGCGCTCAACGACATTATTGCCAACATCACTTCTTTCGGTGCGAATGACGTTGTCGGGACATCCTCGTTTATCCGATCCATTGAAATTCATGATATCACGTTTGTTATGGGCGTGTATGTTATCTATTTCCTGCTCTTTTCTCCGGGCGAAAAATACAGATATTTGTATGCAGGGATCGCGCTGTTTCTGTTTATGGCCGGGCTGAAGCGCATTGCGTTTTTAAGCATGATGGCGGCAGTGGCGTTTGCGCTTTTCTGCATGCTCCTCGGGCCGAAGGGCAAGGCGCGGACGCTGATGCTCACGGCAGTTTTTATTGTTGCGTTCTGTTATTTTTACATCATGATCATTCATGAGGGAATTTTTACAAGATTTTGTATCGAACATGAGATCGAACTCAACGGCAGAGAAAAAATCTACGACTACATTTCCCGTTTTTACGAAATGTCGCCGTCTTACCGCGGCAAAGGGTACGAATTCTGTGTACAGCTGCTGAAAAGCATGCAGGGCACAAGCGATCAGGCGCTTGCGGTTACCGCTGTGCACAATGATATTTTGAAAATGTATGTGGAGCTTGGCTTCTGGGGCTTTGCGCTTTGGATTCTGGGATACTATGTGTTTCAGACGCACTGGTTCCTGAGCCGTTGCGGTGAAAAAACGGCCGTGTGTTTTTTGGCGATCAATATCTACATGCTGGTCACTTATATGACAGACAACACAATGTTTTATTACTGGTCCAGTATGGTGATCCGCATGCTTCCGGTCTGCTTCTTTTACGCGCCGGTCAAAGAAACACCGCTGCGAAAATCAGATATTATCGAAATGAGCCGGTTCAGAAGATGGCAATACCACAAACGGCAGAAGGACGCGAAAGCGCAAAGGATTCCCCGGATGAAGGTGGAATAATCTCTATACATATCTTCAGAGGTGCGTATGATTAGGATTTTACATTCCGTGAGCAATATGGATCGCGGCGGCATTGAAACGATGCTGATGAATTTTTACAGGCACATGGATCACGAAGTCGTTCAGTTTGATTTTTTGGCCAACAAACCGGATCCCGGAGATTATGACGATGAAATCCGCTCGCTCGGCGGCCGGTTGTTTGTGTCTCCCGGGTTCATGAGTTACCGGAAGTATCTGGCGTATATGACCGATTTGTTCAAAAGCCATCCGGAATATCAGATCATTCACACGCACAACGGCGCGCTGATGCTGTATGCGCTGCTTTCCGCGAAAAAAAACGAAATCCCCGTGCGGATCGCGCATGCGCACGCAACTGCGGTTCCGTTCGGCCTGAAGAACGAATTCAAAAAGCTGATGCGTCCGATGATCAAATATGTCGCTACCGATTACTGGGGCTGCTCCGATGCGGCAGGAAAGTTTTATTTTTCCGAAAAGCGCTGGAGTGGTGCGCACCAGCTCATCCACAACGCTATCCATGTGGATGATTTTGCGTTTAATGCTGCTGCGCGCAGCGCAATCCGTGAACAGTACGATTTCGGCGATCAGTTCATTCTGGGTCACGTCGGCAGATTGACGCCGCAGAAAAACCAGAAAATGATTCTGGAAATCTTTGCGCGGATGCATCAGTTGTCTCCGAATACGCATCTTGTCATGGTCGGTACAGGCGAGTTGGAGCAGATGATGAAAAGTTATACGCAAGAACTCGGCATCTCCGACGCCGTGACATACACCGGCGTGCAGACCAATGTCCATGAATGGTACAGTGTGTTCGATGCGTTTATTATGACGTCCATCAACGAAGGGCTGCCCGTTGTTGCGGTCGAAGCGCAGGCCGCGGATCTGCCGTGCTTTCTTTCAAGCTCCATTACATCAGAGGTCAAGGTGACCGACAACGTTCGTTTTTTAGATATTCACGACGACCCCGCGCAATGGGCGCAGTCGATTTTGGCTTTGCCGCCGAAACCGCGGGAAAGCCGTGCGGCGGATCTGCAAAAAGCCGGATACGATATACGATACGAGGCGCAGAGAATGCAGAATCTGTACATGAGTCTGTATTCCGGAATTCAAAAGTGACGATATGAAGATAGGAATTTTAACACATCATACGATCAATAATTTCGGCGCGTTCCTGCAGTGCTGGGCATTGCAGGAAAAGCTCATAGCGCTGTTTCCGGACGATGAAGTCCGGGTGATCCATTACATCCTTCCGAAGCAAAACATCATCAACATCGGCGGCTTTTTCCGGTTCTATCCGGGAACGGAGACGCCGGCGTCCTGGCTGCAAAAAATCACGCAGCCGCTGCTGTTCCGGGAAAATCAGAAACAGTATCTTCGCCTGACCCGCCCGGTTTTCAACGCGGAACAAATCAACGCGCTCGGTATGGACTGCATTGTCATCGGCAGCGATGAGGTCTGGAATTATCTGGATCCGAAGAGCTTTTCCCTGATTAAATACAGCGCAGGCTTGACTGCCGCAAACATTGTGGCTTATGCGCCAAGCACCGGCAAAGCAACCGGCGAAGACGCCCCGGAAGATGTTCGTGCCGCTCTGCGCGGATTTACGGCGCTTTCGGCCAGAGACAGCGGCGCCAAAACGTTGTGTGAAAATGCACTGGGCGTGACGCCGGTCATGGTGTGCGACCCGACGTTCCTGACGCAAACGCCGCATGTCCATACGCCCAAGCTCGAGACTCTTACGCAAAAGCCCTATGTGCTGTTTTACTACTGCAACGGACTTCCGCACGATCTGAAGAAAGCCATCGTTGAACGCGCGCGGGAAGAGGGATACGAAGTTCTCGGCGCAGGCGAATATGACAGGCTGTATTCCCGTATGGCGATCCGGCTTTCGCCGTTTGAATGGGCGGAATTGTTCAGAAGGGCGGAATATGTTTTTACCGGCACATTCCACGGCGTTGTTTTTTCCATCCTGAACAAAAAGAATTTCCGCGTGTGGGCGTCCATCGACAGCAGAGTCAAAAAAATCGCCGTCCTGCTCCGGCAGTTTGGTATCGCGAACAGAGATCTGACTTCGGATGTGCGTATCCGGGACGATGTCAAAATTGACTATGACGCGGTTTACCGCACGGTCGACCGCCTGCGTGCAGAAAGCAGCGATTACCTGCTGCGCGCTGTAAAGGGCGAGAAAATCAAAGGGGCAGATGTTTATGATACAAAGCAAGGCTGATTTGAAGCATTATCTCGAACAGGATAGAATCGCGCTTTACAAAACCAGGAAGCGCCCGCGAATTGCCGGCGATGAAATCTGGCAATACGAAATTTTGCTGCGCAAGACAGAGTATTACATAAACTGCAAAAAAAGTCCGCTCGGCAAAGCCGTTGCTGTCTGGCTGCATTACAGACTGCGTAAAAAAGGCAGAAAGTTGTGTGGCTTCCACATTCCGCCGAACACCTTTGAGGAAGGGCTTTCGATTGCGCACTGGGGGCCTGTCGTTGTGCATCCGTCTGCGCACATCGGTAAAAACTGCCGCATCCATCAATGCGTCACGATCGGCGCAACAAACGGCCAAAGCGAAGCGGCGCATATCGGAGACAATGTGTTTATCGGCCCGTGCACATCCATCATCGGAAAAATCACGATCGGAAATGACATTGCCATCGGCGCAAACAGTGTGGTAACCAAGAGTTTCACAGATGACGGAATCACGATCGCAGGCACACCCGCAAAAAAAATCAGCGACAATGATTCCCATTCCAATTTGGCGAAAGGGCTTGATCTTGAACGAAAGGGAGTATAACCGGATGGGCAAAACAAAAGCCGCCGAAAAAGAACCTGACAATGGCGTCCGGAGCAAAAAGAAATCGCCGGTCGGAAGACTCCTGCGCGCGTTTCTTATGATTGTGGTCGCAGTGCTGGTTTTGACGGTTGTCGTAAATATTGTCATCAACCGCGACTTTACGGTGACCTTTTATCAGATCGACACTATAAAGGTCACGGACAGTGTCCGGATTATTGAACTGGCCGATCTGCACAACAAGGAATACGGAAATAAAAACGAAGACCTGATCCGCAAAATCAAAGCGCTGCAGCCGGATTTGATTTTTTACGCGGGCGATATGATGAATTATCACGACTACAACTATTCGGTTCTGTTCGACCTGTCGGATAAACTGAGTGAGATTGCGCCGATTTACGCCTGCTACGGGAACAACGAACTGGATCATTCTCTTTTTGAGGACAAAACATTTGCCGAAAAGTTCCAATCGCACAACGTCCGCCTGCTGAGCAACGAGGCGGAGGAAATCGAAGTTGGCAACACACTCATCCAGTTAATTGCCATTTCGGACGATCTGAAACAGTTCGATATTGAAACGAACAACGCAAAGAAGTTTCTCGAATCTCTTGAGCCGACGAACGCGTGCCGCATCTGTCTGACGCATTATCCGGAACTGTTTCACGAAAAACTGTTGGACAGAGGTATTGACGTTGCGTTCACCGGACACGCGCACGGCGGATTGATCCGTCTGCCGAAAATCGGCGGACTGTACAGTACCGGCGAAGGATTTTTTCCCGATTTTACTGCGGGTGTGATTCAGGTCAAAGACGGCGCACAGGTCGTCGTGAGCAGGGGGCTGGGCGATTCGCACTGGATTCCGAGAATCAACAATCAGCCTGAATTGGTGGTTGTGGACCTGAACTGGTATTGATTCTGTACAAATACCGTACAAATACACTACAGATGCGCACAAAGCATGAAAGGAGGCGCAAAGCGTGAAAACAGAATGGGCAGAGCCGGCCGAACAAACAGAGTCTGCCGAACAGCAGGAGCAAGAAAATCAGCGCGAGCAGGAAAATCAGCAGGAGCCGGAACATGAGACAGAACGGGACGAACCGTCCGAGCCGGTGGAAAAGGCGGAAGAAACGGATGCCGGACCCGAAAAAAAACGCGTGCGTTTCAAAGAATGGATTTACAGTAAGCTTGCTCCGCTTACAGACATACTCAACGGAATCGAGGACGATTTCGAGGACCGTTCCCACTTCAAAAAGTCGCTGTTTGCCATGTTCAAGCTCAGAGTGCCGATCTGCATTCTTCTTGTTGCGGCAATGGCTGTTTCCGGATGTTATTTTGCCATAGAAAGCAGGAACACGGCCACGGCGGAAATGAGCCTGAACTACGAGGAAAGCGCAAACGGGCTGAATCCGAATTCCACGCGCTTCAACGCCTATGAGCTGGCAAGCGCAGATGTAGCGAGCGGAATGCTTTCGGCCTGCGGCATAGATCCCGACAGCGTCAACCTGAACGCCGTGATGAATTCCATCTCTGTGCGGCCGACGAACGCAAAGGCGTTTTCCGAGGACAATTTTTTTATCTCCACGTCCTACAGAATCACCATACATAAGCCGTCGTTTATCAAAGGGATGCGCGCGCAGGATCTTTTGTCCTTGCTTTGCAAATCATACAAGGATTATTTGTTTGCCAACTATACGGAGAACCGCTCCATCCTTTATTTTGACATCGACGAATTTGAGGCAAAGGAATTCATGGAAATTGCCGATCTCCTTGATCTCAAAGCGCAGCAGATTGACACATATCTGAACACAAGAGTCAAGCAAAGCAAAACCTTCACAGAAAAACAATCCGAAGAAACCTTTAAGTCTCTTGCGCAAAAGGTGGACGATCTGCGCCATTACGACATTGAAAAATATCGCGTGTTTGTGCTCCAGACAGGCACTTCTTACGATAAGGCCGGGTATATCCGCGCGCTTTCCTACATCAACCGGATGAAAGGACTGAGCTACAACAAAGATATGGCGGCCTACACCGTGCGCAACGACGGGATCAAAATGTATGACGAGTCGATGATCAGCGTGGTTATGATTCCATCCATTGACGACAGCAAAAACACATACTACATGTCCAAGACCAAGACGGGCATGGATTACATGGCGAGTCAGGCGGATAACCATTTGCTGACTGCGCAGGAAACCGCCAAGGAAATTGCCGTAAACAAGGACATTATCTCCAAAATGTATGCAGGCGTCAACAAAGAGTCCGACATTCGCAAGGCCAATAAAATGATTGCGGATATCCGCCAGAAGTTTGACGATCTTTCCAGACAGATCGAAACCGTCGACAAGGCGTATATCAAATACCGGACAAAAGATTATCTGACTTTTAAAACCACAGAACAGTCGCTGCTGCAGATTGTCCGATGGGATATGCTGCTGATGATTGCGGCGGCTTTGCTGCTCGGAATCTTCCTGACACTTTGGCTGAGATTCAGATATTTCCACGGAGGCAAAAGAAGTGAGAGAATTCCAGTTGTTACGTTACCTTTCCAAGGGTAAGTTCATCATCTTTATCGTTGCGCTGCTTGGTGCGGTTTGGGTGTACTTTTATGCCAACTCGCAGCAGGTTTATACGGCGACAACGGTGATCCGGTATGCCAACGGCGCTGTTTCAGAGGGGCTTACGCCGAACGGATCTCAATTGGATGTAAACGAAATCTACTCTTCAACCGTGATCAAAGGCGCGATCGAGGATTTGGGCTTGTCCTGCTCTATTGACGAAGTGCGTTCCAAAGTTAAGGTGCGCGCCATCATCCCCGAGGAGGAAAAACAAAAAGAGGAAACGGCAATCAGCAAGGGCGAGGAGTATTCCTACTTCCCGACAGATTACGTGATTACCCTGGAGGTCGGCTCTGACAAATCCCGAACCTATGCGGGCAATTTGCTCGATGCGATCATCAAAAATTATTACATGTTTTACAGCGAACGGTATGTCGACCAGCTGATTTTGCCGAACAACGCTTCCAACATCCGTTCAAACGATTATGACTATATTGAAAGTGCTGAAATCATTCAGGAATCGGTCAAGAATATAGACGATTTTCTGCTGCAGAAACGATCTTTGTATCCGGAATTTCGCGCCTCTGCCACGGGCTATACGTTTTCGGACCTGGAAAATATTTACAGTTACATCATCAACAACAAAGTTCCGGGTCTTTACGCAAGCATTTTGAGAGGAAAGTATACCAAGGACAACAGTTTGCTGCTGAAAAAACAAAAAGACCGCGCGGAAGCGCTCGAAATCAACATCGTCAACAACACAGATAAATCGGCCAAGCTGAAATACCTGATCGAAAACTACAGCGAAAAGGGCATCAACAGCACCAAAACAGCCACGCAGGACGCGTCCAACGAAAGTACGGGCACATCCATTATCATGGATGTCGACGGATACGACAGAGACTTGAACGTAATTACAACGTACGACGATCTCATTCAGGAATATGTGCTGATCAACCAGTCGCTGCGTCACGACCAGATCGACAAGGATCACGCAGAATATCTTTACTCCGTCTTTGTGGACAATCCGAAGAATCAGATTCTCAACAATTCCATCGAAGAGGATATCGATTCTCTTGTGACCATGCTGAACAAGCAGTATATCATCGTCAAGGCCACCGCAAGGGAACTCAACGAATACATCGGCGCGAGCTATCTGAACATTCTCAATTCGGTCGTTACCTCGCAAAAGGTAAACGTCAAGCTGTATCTTGCTTTGGCGCTTGTATTTTTCCTGGTTTTCGGCTGTATCGGCGCCGTGGTGATCGGACGGCTTCTGGACTTTATCCAGTACATTATCTATACGGACAAAAACACCAAGCTGCCAAACCGCCAGAAATGCGATCTGTATATCAGTTCGCTGAGCGAATCCAAGCTGAGCGAACAATTCGTCTGCGTCATTGTCCAGCTGGACAATCTCGTCGACGTAAACGCCACGCTCGGGCGTTCTGCCGGCGACGCGCTTTTGAGCGAATTCGGCCGCATGCTGAAAGGCACTGCCAGAAGCTTCGGATTTATCGGTTACAACAACGTCGGACAGTTCTTGGGGCTGTTTGACCAGTGTACCGTGCTCAAGGCGGAAACATTTGTTGAAATGCTCAATAAGAGCGTTACAGAGTACAACGAAAAACAAATCGGCGTCAATATCAAATATTCCGTCGCCTTTGTAAACTCTGCGGAAGAAGAGACATACGAGGTTCGGACACTGATCCGACATGCGTTTGAAAAAATGAGACACAAAAAATCCGAACAAAACGCATAAAGCGCCGCAGTCTGTACGGTAAAAACAGTTTGCTTCGTGTGTGAAAATCTCGAATGTGCCATTAAGGAGCAGAGAGAACGATCTTTGCTCCTTGTGCATTTTGTACGTATGCGTAAGACCAACTATGCGGGCAATCCGTTTTTGCGCATTATCCACGATGTTCCGGATACGGGCTGTATTGAAAGCGGTAAAATGGAAAATGCGCTGCATCCTGTTGAATCTGCTGAGCAATGCATACGTTCACGCCGGAGGGCGGCGCTGTGACGGTTCAGCTTTCTAAACGGCGCAAAGAGGGTGAAACGGAAGTTGAAATGCAGGCGAATATTGCCGAACCTTTGGACATCCCGGAAGTGCTGAAAACTATCTGCGGCATTTTGGCGCAGAGGCGTTCGAACCGGACAGGGGCCAAAGCGTAACCTTTTCCTTTCACCGGGCATATTCTTCTTACAGGGAATTGCAAATGCGCATTATTTTTTGCAATGTTGTGGAAATGGTATTGATTTTCAGACCGGAAGACGGTATAATATTAGTCAAATAATGGCTGTCGAAAGATAGAACATTTTTTAGCGAGGCGAGTTCAGTGGCATATCTGGAGTATGGGGAGATTGATGAAAAAACAGAGCAGAGGCTCGACAAACTTTTGGAAAAATCTTATCACAAATACTGGAAGAAAAAGCGTGCGTTTGACGTCACGGTAACCTTAATTATCCTGCTTTTTGCCATTTTGCCGATGATGCTTGTGGCTGGGCTGATCTGGATCGACGATCCGCACGGCAGCCCGTTTTATCGGCAGATCCGTATCGGGCGGCACGGCAAAGAATTCAATATGTGTAAATTCCGCACCATGTATATGGACGCAGACGCACGACGCGAGGAACTGATGGCGCTCAACGAAATGGACGGCCCGGTGTTCAAGATCACCAATGATCCGCGTATCACGCGCCTGGGCAAAATTTTGCGCAAAACCTCGATTGATGAGCTGCCGCAGTTGTTTAATGTG
>CAMOCU010000009.1 GCA_946610835.1 uncultured Clostridia bacterium
ATCCATGATGTTGGCGGGGAGGTTCAGGATGTCATCGACAGAGATTTCCTTGAGGTTCTTGCCAATAGAAGAAATGGCAGAAGAAAGCAGGGAAGTCATGTCGGAGCTGTCCAGACCTTTGGATTCGATCTTCGCTTCAAGAGCAGTCAGATCGCCAGTAGCAGCAGGAGCTGCGACTTCTTCCTTCTCGGCAGCGGCAGCAACAGTCTCAGTGACTGCAGCGGCTGTGGTCTCCTCGGCCGGAGCTTCCTCTTCAGCTGCGAAAGCGAAGATGCCCAGAGAGCAAACCATGATGGCTGCCAGAAGGATGCTTAAAAACTTTTTCATTTTCGAACATTCCTTTCCATTCGTGAATTTGGTACATAAGTACCGCCTTTGCTACATTGAGATGATACCACATACGGGTGGTCTTTGTCAATGGTTTTTTTGCGGTTTTTTATAATTCCCCGACAGTTTGGACAAAGCTTCGGTTTTTTGCCCAATTTTCGATATACTTTTTATCTATTATGCACAAACAACCTCTGTTTGTAACCGCATTGTCGGAGAACTGTAAACAAATTGTAATAATCTATCGGCCTTGTCAGCGGGTCTTGTAACCCTGGTCGATCGTCTTCCAAGAGTAATATACATCCAAACCGGAGACTGCATAAGTGTCCGAATTGCCGACTGTAACCTGCGAAACAGAATCCATGCGTGTAAAGCCGATCTTGTCAAGCGCAGCGGTAAATCCGGCAAGCATCTCTTCGTCATACATTGTCAGACGTGCTGTCTGCACCAAGCAGGAGCGGTCATTGAACTTGTACTCCGCAAGATGGCCATCCACAAAGCCCGTTGACCACCAGTGCGGATAATACGCACGGGTAAAGAGCTTCTGGTATCCCTTACCATCGCGTGCATCATAATAGATGCTCATTTCCATATTGATCAGGTGATCGTCATCCGCACAGTTGTAATGTGTGGAGGTTGCAACCAGTGAACCGGGCGTTCTGTTGTACACGCCGATCTCGCCTCCGATAAACAGGAAGCCGTACTGACCCTTCCACGCCTGAATCATCCACTCCAGGCCGTCATAGTCAAAGTATGCGCGCCATGTGTCATAATACATGACCATTGTTGCGGCCGCCCAGTCGTAAATGACGTTGAAGCCGAAGTTACGCTGCCACGGATTATCTTCGACATAATAGAAGTTGCCTTCCGGGTTCCACAGGTAGGATACAACACCGCCTTGCGAAAGCGCTTCCTGACCGCTGACGGACGTGATCGGATCCTTTTCGTTCGTCTTTGCAGGTGTAGAAGCCTTTGTCGCTGCAGCGGTCGTGGTTGTTGTCGTCGTCTTGGCCGGTTTGGTCGTTGTCACACGGTTAAAAATGCTGCCGTGCGTTGTGGATGTTCCGGTGGACGGAGCCGTTGTTTTTGGCGTGGTTACCGGCGTTGTGGATCCAGGAGCCGCGTTTTGCGCAGAGGACTGCGGCGTATAGTTGGATGGCGTTTGCCGAATCGCTGCCTGCGCGGCCACACTCTGTGCCGTCTGCTGGCTGTCCATACTTTCGATTATATCAGCCAAAACATCCTCGGTCGTTTCCTCTTGAACGGCCTCGGGATACGTATATGCTTCCTGCTGATAAGACTCCGATGTAGCAGGCACATCGGCAGGTGCTGCCGGCTGCTTTTTGATGCCCCGAATCACGAACGGAGCTGCGGCAACGGCAACGACAGCGGCAACCGCTACGGCGATCACTGCGTTTCTTGCTGAACTGCTCATGTTTCACGTTCCTTTCTGACAATTAAAATAACGATACGGGCAAAAGCCCGCTGTGTGTAAAAATGGTGGAGATGGCGGTAATCGAAACCGCGTCCGAAAGCTCCTCCTCGGCACTTTCTACGAGCGTAGTACATGATTTGATCTCCCCTGCGCAGACGTGCATGCACACACTTCCCCGCACGGCAGCCCCGTTATGCATGACGGAGTACGAGGCGCTTCTCCGTGCACGTTCACCGCTGAATGACGCCCTTATCCGGGCCGCGGTACTCCCGGTAAGGACGGCCGCTTAAAACTTAAGCAGCTTTAAGAACAGTATTGTTGTCGTTTATTTTGAAATAAACTGCGGATTTTAGAGCGGTTCCGCACCGCTGCTCGCTTATCCCGGCTCAAAACCCCCGTCGAAATCCTTTCATCCCCATAAAAGAACACGATTGAGGTGCATCCCGCGTGCATTCGTCCCTTCGGGCGGTTACAGCCGCTCTTTCATGGCGCGCTGGATGCTGCGCTTGGCATCGCGGTCGGCCTGCACGTCCCGTTTGTCATAGAGCTTTTTGCCCCTGCAGAGACCGACTTTGAGCTTTGCTTTGCCTTTGCTGAAATAGACCGACAGCGGAATGAGTGTCAAACCCTGCTGGCGTGTGATCC
The DNA here is from genome assembly GCA_946610835.1 of uncultured Clostridia bacterium. GTDB lineage: Bacteria > Bacillota > Clostridia > Oscillospirales > Acutalibacteraceae > UBA1425. The sequence continues at coordinate 2,408 of CAMOCU010000009.1, forward strand.
CGAACAGGCGCATAATCTCCCGCCGATGCATCAGGAGCTTGCGCACCCGCAGCGGATCGCGATTGAAGATGTTGCCCTGCTCATAAGGACTGATGTGCATCCCGTTGACGAAAATCTCGCCATCCTTGATGCTGCACCATGCGTCTTTCAGATTGACCTTACCCTGGCGGACAGATTTGACCTCTGTGCCGCACAGCACGATGCCGGCTTCCATTTCTTCGAGTATGAAGTAATCGTGGTAGGCCTTGCGATTGGTCGCCACAGCCTGATCTGAACTTTTTTGCACAGCACGACCTCCTGCTACTCTTGCGTTGATATTATAACATAAAGGGTCTTTTTGTCAAGACCCCTTTTTCATCTGCGGCCGGAATTACGACCGCGAAAAGACGATTTTTTGTTGATAGATAAAGGTTTTTCAGCTCGAAATTTTTGTTTCTTTTCTGTAACCTTTTGTCTTTTCTGCTTCTCTTTCTCCGCCTCGCGGAGTTCAGGATTTTCCCGATACAGAATAATGCATCCGCCGATCACCTGAATGACCTCTGCGCCGAGCGTTTCGGACAAGGTCTGCGCCATTTCCTTGGGCGGCTGCGGAACGGATTCAAGCAGCGCCTTGACTTTGATTAGTTCCCGTGCCTGCAGAGCAGCATCCACCTGCGCGATCACACCGTCGGTCACACCGCCTTTGCCGATTTGAAAAACCGGTTCCAGTCCGTTAGCCGCCGCACGGAATTTTGCTCTTTCTTTGCCTGTCATCGGGCGAGCCCCCTCTCTTTTAAAGCGTGCGCTAATTTTTCAAGCGCACGGCGACGGTGGCTGATGGCGTCTTTTTGCGTATCACTCAGCGCCGCCATGGAAAGTCCATCCCTCTCATCCGGCAGAAAAATCGGATCGTATCCGAAGCCTCCGCTGCCGGAGCGGCTGAACGCAATGTGCCCGGGGCACTCGCCGCGTGTGAGAATCTCTGTCCCGTCCGGGAACACACAGCAGACCGTACAGACGAACTTGGCCGTGCGTTCGGGCATCGGCAAATCTGCCAGCGCCGCAAGTAATTTGTCCATATTTCGTTCATCGTTGCCGTGTTCACCGGCGTATCGAGCGGAATAGATCCCCGGCGCGCCGCCAAGGGCATCCACCGCCAGTCCCGAATCATCCGCTACGCAGGGCATCCCGCTTTCGCGGCAGCCGCTTTGCGCCTTAAGCCGGGCATTCTCCTCGAAGGTGGAACCTGTTTCCTCCACATCTGTCAAATCAATCCCGGCCTCGTCCGCCGTCTGAACGTCGATCCCCAGCGGTGCAAGAATACGCGAGAGCTCGGTTCTCTTTTTGGTATTATGGGTCGCGAGTAAAAAAATCATACGTTTTCTTCTTCCTCAGTTTTCGCCGGCTCCTTCGGCTCATCCTCGCTGTGATCCGGCATTTCCACATCGAACAGTCCCTCGGCGAACGCCTCCGGGCTGAAGGGCTGCAGATCATCAAGCTGCTCGCCCACGCCGATGAACTTGACCGGCACTTTCAGATCGTTCTTGATATTGAGCACTACGCCGCCGCGCGCCGTACCGTCAAGCTTGGTCAGAATGATGCCGGTGATCTCGGCGACATTGAGGAATTCACGCGCCTGATTCACGGCATTCTGCCCGGTGGTGGCGTCGAGCACAAGCAGCACTTCGCGGTCGGAATACGGCAGTTCACGGTCAATGACGCGGTAAATCTTGGCCAGTTCCTCCATCAGATGTTTTTTGTTATGCAAACGGCCTGCCGTGTCGGCAATGATGATGTCCACATCCCTGGCTTTTGCAGCGGCAATGCTGTCGAACACAACGGCTGCGGGATCCGCGCCTTCCTTGTGCTTAATCATATCCACGCCGGCGCGATCCGCCCATTCCTGCAGCTGCTCGATCGCGGCCGCGCGGAATGTATCCGCAGCGGCAAGCAGCACTTTCTTCCCCTCGGATTTATAATAAGCCGCAAGTTTGCCGATGCTCGTTGTCTTGCCTACGCCGTTGACTCCGATGACGAGAATGATGGACGGCATCGTGATCAGGCTCATTTCTTCTCCGCCGGAAAGCATTTCGGCCACGATCTCTTTGATCGCACGCTTGACCTTGTCCGCCGTACGCAGGTTTTCTTTCTGGGAGCGTTCGCGCAGCTGCGAGACAATTGCCTCGGCCGTGTATACGCCCACATCGCCCATAACGAGCACTTCCTCGAGGTCATCGAAAAAAGTATCGTCGATCTCAACCTTGCCGTAAAGCATGTTGTCGATCGCGGCGGACATATTTTCGCGGGTCTTTTTCAGACCCTTGTTGATTTTTTGAAAAAGTCCCATGGTGCGATTCCTTCCTGTAAGGGTATTTAATCAGATTCCTGTACGTTTTTGATGATGTCCTGTATGGCGGCGCGGATGGAGGAATCTTTGGCCATCAGGCGCTTGATTTCCTGCAGCGCATGTACCACTGTGGAGTGATCGCGCCCGCCGAACTCCTGTCCGATTGCTTTTGTGGACATTCCGGTTTGGTCGCTGATGATATACATCGCAATCATGCGCACGCGCGACGTTTGTGCATCGCGCTTCTTTGAGCGCAGATCTGCCGGATCCGCGCCGTATGTACGCGCTGTCTCCTCGATGATCCGCTCGGCCGTCACCTTTTCGGATCTATCCTCGTTGAGAATATCCTTGATCGCCATCTGAACAGTCAGCATATTCGGCATGGCGCCGTGGATCATAACCATTGCCTTGATCTTCTTAACAGCGCCCTCGAGCTGACGAACGTTGTTCTTGATCTTCTCGGCAATAAACTGCACCACATCGTCGGAAAGATCCAGATCCAGCGCGCGTGCTTTGCGCTTGACAATGGCCATTCTTGTCTCCACATCGGGCGGTTGAATATCGGCGATCAGTCCCATTTCAAACCGGTACCGCAGCCGATCTGCCAGCGTAGCGATTTCCTTGGGAGGACGATCCGACGTGAGCACGACCTGATGGCCGGCCTGTGTAATGGCGTTGAAAGTATGGAACGATTCCTCCTCGGTCGATGCTTTGCCGGCAATGAACTGGATATCGTCCACCAGCAGCACGTCGGCGGCTCTGTACTTTTCATGCAGTGCAGCCATCGCCTTTTGGCCCATGCCGATCCCGCGGATGATTTCGTTGGTAAACGTTTCAGCTTGTGTAAAGATGATGTTGGCATCGGGGCGGTTTTTGCGAATCTCGTGAGAAATTGCGTTGAGCAGATGGGTCTTGCCGAGTCCGGAACGGCCATAGATAAACAGCGGATTATACTCTCCGCCTGGATTTGCGGCCACTGCCTGTGCAGCAGCATGGGCGAATTTGTTGGACGAGCCGACAACAAATGTCTCAAAGGTGTTTGCCTCTTGAAATGTTGCCTCCAGCTCCTCCTCGGTGCGCTTTTCTGCAGGCTCCTCGGAATTGATCAGCCGAAGTTCCACCGGAAAGCCCAGCGCCTTTTCAAAAGCATCACGCAGGACGTCGCTGAATTTCTGCTCGATGATCTTGCGCTTAAACTCCACAGTCGCCAGCGTCACGGTGCTGCCGTCGAAGCCGATGGGTTCCAAACCCTCCAGCCAGACCTTATACACAATGTCAGACACTTCGGCGCGGATCACTTCAGAAACCGCCGCCCAAAGCTCAGAAAACGAATTCATGATGCAAACCCCTTTACTCAACCTGCTCCGCCTGTCCGTGAGCAGCCAAAAGCCCATACTAACTTCTACAATTATAACACAAACCCGGTGGCTTTTCAACTTCTTTATATTGTGCCGGCAGTGCAAAAAATGTCTATCCATAGAAAATCTTAAGGAAATCTTAATACGCTCTTTATTGTTTCTTAAAGGGCTTTCCTGTATACTATAGGCGTCGGATAAATCCGGCGTCCCGGTGCGGAAGGTTTTCTCCACAAATCATCCCAACTCCTCATTACCGTGTCGGGACACACGCGCCGCAGCCGGTTTTTACCCCTTCCGGCTGCGGCGGGAGTTTTGAAAACGCATCCCGGCTTTGCCTGAATACAGAACCAACCGGAGAGGAGGCTTTTGGGCGCCGCAATTTCATCAACCCCGGCAGATGCCGCCGGCTGCATCGTCCCGCAGCCGACAGCATCTGTTCTTTTATATACATTATATAAGTGGATAACGTATGATCCTCTTTTTCTCTTGACAACCTTCCCCGCAACAGGTACAATACATTCAATACCATATGGAAAGGAAGCGAAAAGCATGTTATCCATGCCTGAATATCTTGAACAAATTGCTGCCACACGCGACGAGCGGATGTCTTGGTGGCGCGAAGCACGGTTTGGCATGTTCGTCCATTACGGCCTGTATGCGCAAGTCGGCCGCAATGAATGGCTCCAGGCGTGCGAAAATATTCCGCCGCAGGAATACGAGGCGCTCGCAGATACCTTTGCGCCAAAAGAGGGCTGCTGCCGCGAATGGGCAGCGCTGGCCCAAAAAGCAGGCGCCAAGTATATGGTGCTGACCACACGCCATCACGAAGGCTTCAGTCTTTGGGATTCCAAGGTCAACCCCTTCAATTCCGTCAACTACGGCCCGCACCGCGACATCGTGCGCGAATTTGTGGACGCATGCCGGGAATTCGGTCTGAAGATCGGCTTTTATTCTTCTCTTATGGATTGGCACAATCCGGACGGCGCGGCCTGCGCCTATGACCCGCAAGCGCGCAGAAGATTCACAAAATATATCCGCGATCTCAATGAGGAACTGCTGACGAATTACGGAAAAATCGACATTCTCTGGTACGATGTTCCGGAACCGCTGCAGCATGCCGAGGGCTGGGAGTCGCTTGAACGCAATCAATATCTGCGTTCACTCCAGCCGCATATCCTCATCAACGACCGCAGCCGCATTCCGGAAGATTTCGGCACGCCGGAAGAAAACATCTCGCCTTCCGAACGTGACTGGGAAGCCTGCATGACGTTCAACGGAATCAGTTGGGGTTACCTCGACTCCGCGCAGGCTGCTCCGTACAGCTACTCCCCGCAGCAAATTCTCGCCATGCTTCAGACCTGCACGGAACGCGGCGGCAATCTGCTGCTGAACATCGGCCCCATGCCGGACGGTTCCGTACCGCCGGAAACGGTACAGCCGCTGACAGACGTCGGCCGCTGGCTTGCTGTCAACGGCGAAGCTGCCTATGGCAAATTTACCAAAACATACGGCAATACGCACCAGATCAACGGCGTATCCCGCTCCACAACCAAGGGCAACACTGTCTATGTCTGGAACAAGATCTGGGCCCCACACAACGGCAAGATGGCAATGGGCGGATTTGAAACCGCGCCGCGCTCCATTACGCTGATGGACGGTACACCTCTGTCGTTCAAATTGCAGGGTTCGCGCATCCTGCTGGAAAACGTGCCGCAGGAAAACCCCGACCCGATTCTGCATGTTCCGGTCATCAAAATGGAATTTGATGCGCCGCCGGTGTATCGTTTTGCGTCCTATTTGCCGCAGCTGCACCAGGGTCACTCCCCGGATACTGCCATTTTGTAAGGAATTTGTAATTTTTATGTAACTTTTCCTTGACAAATTTCAGTTGCTCTGCTACACTGGAAGTACCAATTCAAGGAGGTTATTTCACATGAAGACGTTCAAAAAGATTCTTGCAGCGCTGCTTTGCGTATGCCTTGTATGGGGTGCCGGTTTAAGCGTTGCAGTATTCGCAGCCGAAGAGTCGCCGTATTACGAAGTGGAAAAAATTTCTTTGGACAAAAATGTGCTGAGCCTGAATTATGGCGCCACGTATACCTTCAAAGCAACGGTTTCCCCTTCGGAGGCCACGAATTACAAACTTGTCTGGAAGTCAGATAACGACAAGCTTGCCACCGTGGACGGCAACGGTAAAGTCACCATCGCCGCCGCTTCGGACAGCACAAGCGATCTGCCGCAGACTGTGACTGTCACCGTGTCTGTATCCGGCAAGAGCAGTGTCAAAGACAGCTGTGTGATCACTGTGTCCAAAAACATTGGCTTCGGCGAACTGATCGGCCGCATCTTCAACAGTCTGGCCACGCTGTTCACTACGCTGTTTACCAAATGGAAAGATCCGTCGCTGGAAATTGGCAAGGTTCTGTGGGATGCGCTGCAAAAATTGATCGCAGAACTGATCCCCAAGGCCGCCTGATCCCCCAAAAGCACTTTCACCGCAGTCGGAAACGGCTGCGGTAAATTTTTCGCATAACTTGTAATAAATCTATTGACAAGTTGATTTCTTTGTGGTATATTCAACTTGTAACACGTTTCGTTACATGATTTTGATTGCAGGAGGAAATATTATGAAAATCGCAATCGTTGCCGCCAACGGGAAAGCAGGCCGTCTGATTGTCCGGGAAGCCATTGACCGCGGAATGGACGTAACCGCCATTGTCAGGGGCGAAAACCGGACAGACGCCGAAAAGGTCATTAGCAAGGATGTATTTGATCTTACAGCGCAAGACCTTGAGAGCTTCGACGCCGTCGTGGACGCCGTCGGCGCATGGACGCCCGAGACTGTGCATACCATTCCGGATGCCGCCGTATATCTTGCCGATCTTTTGAAAGCGCGCGAAACACGACTTCTGGTCGTCGGCGGAGCCGGGAGTCTTTTTGTAGATCCGCAGCACACCAAAACCGTGCTGGATGTGACGCCCTTCCCGGACGCAGCACTCCCTGTCATTCGCGCCCACCAGAAAGCGCTGGACGCGCTGCGGAACTGCACGGATGTGCGCTGGACGTATATCAGCCCTGCGGGAGATTTTCAGGCAGACGGCGCGCGTACCGGAAGCTATATCCTCGGCGGCGAAGAGCTGGTACTCAACAGTAAAGGGGAAAGCGTCATCTCCTACGCCGACTATGCAATCGCCATGGTTGACGAAATCGAAAGCGGCGCGCATATCCGGGAGCGGATCAGCGTTGTCAGTGTCTGAGCTGTATAGCCTGTAACATTTGCATTGACATGTTTTCCGCAATGCGGTATAGTATATGCGGGAGGATGTGTTATGCAGATTACGAGCAAATTTACTATCGGCATTCACCTGCTGGCTGTCCTTGAATATCTCAGCAGCACCGAAAAAGTAACAAGCGCCGTTCTTGCGGGCAGTCTCGGCGTGAATCCCGTGATTGTGCGCAATGTGATGGGAGATTTGAAAGAGAGCGGATTGATCCACATCAGTCAGGGCAAAAGCGGGATCACGCTTGCCAGAAAGCCGGAAGAAATCACGCTATACGACGTTTATACGGCTGTGGAACGTATTCATTCCAAAGGGCTGTTTCATTTCCACGACAATCCGAATCCGGATTGTCCGATCGGAAAAAACATTCACAACGCCTTGGACGGAAGACTGGACAAAATCCAACGCTGTATGGAAAACGAAATGAAGGCCATCACCGTCGCCGATGTGATGGCCGATATTCGCAAAGAACTGGAATCGGAGGTTCCGTAAATCAATCGGGCGGGCTGAACCGCTCCGGCAAAGGCAGAAACATCTTCTGCTTTGCGGAGTGCGTCAAACCCGCCCGCTTTTGCTTTTGAATTGTTGAAATGATTTGAACCCGGTATGCGCCGCAATCAATCCTTGATGGAGCCGTCCGGGTTAAACAACGGAAGCTTTTCAAGGTAGATCAGATCGTCGCGTGTTTGCGCCGCGCCTTCGGCAAGGATCGCCATTTTACCCACAACGTTGCCCTGCGCAGCCTGAACAAGCGTTTCGATCGCTGACAGAGATTCCCCCGTGGAGATCACGTCGTCCACGATCAGGATGCGCTTTCCTTCCATCTGCCGCGCTTCCTCTTTGTCGAGATAAAGCTTCTGTTCTTTGTCGGTCGAAATGGAACGCACCGAAACTTCAAACACGCCCTGCATGTACAGCTTCGGATACTTACGCGCAACAACATATGGCTTGCCGCTCTGCCGCGCCATCTCATGCGCGAGCGGAATACCTTTTGCTTCGGCTGTGATAATGTAATCAAACTCCGGCGCACGCTGCAGCAGTTCGCGTCCGCAAGCCTCTGTCAAAGCCGCGTGGCCAAACACCACGAAGGCGCCAATGTACAGATCGTCTGTAACCCGGCAAAGCGGCAAGCTGTGCTCCATGCCGGCGATTCTCATTTTATACTCCATTTTAAAACCTCCCTGTTTTTCTTTCTTCAGGCAACGCTGCACAATTCCGGTATGCGGATCGTGCAGTCAGATGATTTGTCAGATCATGCAAGATATTTTGCCGCTTTGCCGGCGCAAATCAAGGATTACAGCGCAACACAAGGGAACAAAGCACAGGCAAAACATGCGTCGTGATGAGTGCGGGTTTGCATTAAATCCGGCTGTCAAAAGCATCTTCTAAATGGCGAACCTCCCGCAGCCCGCCGCGCTCATCGAGATACACTTCGATCACATCAAAACGCGCATGCAAATGCAGATCTCGCTGCTGCATATATTGCGTTGCAGCCAAGGACAGGCGGCGCTGTTTATCGCGTCCGACAGATTCCGCCGGCAGTGCAAGCGCATGTGCGCCGCGTGTTTTTACTTCGGCAAAAACCAGTGTATTCTTTTTGCGTGCCACAATGTCCAGCTCGCCGAAACGCGTGTGATAATTGGCGGTCAGGATCTCGAATCCGTCAGTAATCAGTTCTGTCGTGCCGTCCGTATAGG
>CAMOCU010000010.1 GCA_946610835.1 uncultured Clostridia bacterium
TGCGACGGCGGCTGCCGTGTGTTGTTTTGCGCGCGTAGCACGTTCCGGCTACCCCTTTTCGCTTGTATGCGTATGTGTACTGTCTCATCAAACTGCCTCCTTGAAAAACGCGGATGGATTCCTCTTGTGCGCATCCCGTCGGATCATTTTCGCCATTTTGCACCAAGAACGAATCCGCGTTTCACTTGTTTTCTGTGTTTCTGTGCTTTCAGAATAGCACAAAAGCAGTCCGATAAAAAGGACAGTGTTATTCTTTTGCGTCAGCCGCATCCGTCTGCACAGGCAAGACCCCGGCGTCACAAATCATCGTGTTGCGTTTGACACACTGCAGCCGCACATCGTGCGCAGGCATGACAAACTGCAGTTTGTATCCGCGCTGCGCATCGTAGGCCGGCTGTAGCGGCGTACCATCCAAAAAGAATGAATAGGCGGTATCCGTGGCGATTCCATAATAATACACTGTGACAGTCTCGCCGGCACGGTATTCTTTGCGCGCATCAAGATACGCTGATTCTTGCCCGCTGTAGTCCACGATATGTTTTGCGCGGTTGTGAAAGAATTCGTGCACTGTGTTCCTCCTTTTCGATTGAAAAAGATTCTTTCTAAAAGAAGGATTTGCGTTCGTGCCAAATACCAGCGCACTCATGCCTTCTTTTCGTTTTTGTTCAAAATATGTGCTATGCTGTTACCATCATCCGCAATACAAGCACATTTTTCAGCAAGATCGGAGAGAGAGTATGGTCAAACTTGCCATTTGTGACGACGAAAAAAATGACCTCGAGGCGCTCATTTCCTGCGTGGAGGACTATTCCATCGAGCGCAGAACAGACATCACGTATGAAGCATTTACAACATATATGGAACTGGAAAAACGAATCGGCGAATTCGACATTTTCTTTATGGATTACACCATGCCCGGCATCGACGGGCTGACCTTTGCGCGAACGATCCGCAGCCGATATAACGGCAGCAAGACGTTGATCTTTGTGTCCAAAAACGAGGACATTGTCTACGACGCTTTTACCGTGCAGGCACACCGCTTTTTGCGCAAGCCCCTGTGCAGAGAAAAGCTGTATGAAGCGCTGGACACTTACTTTCAATCCGGCCAGTCGGCCGTCAAGAGTCTCATCGTGCGGCACAACCGCACCACCAACATCGTCTGTCTGCAATCCATCCTCTACATCGAGGCCGCCGGGAAGGAAACCTATATCCACACCGATGCCGAACAAATCGCTTGTCACCGCACAATCACATCCCTGGAAGAGGAACTGCGGCCGCACGGCTTTTTCCGTGTACACCGCTCGTACCTGGTGAATATGCGTTCCGTCAAACGTTTTGACCAAAGCGTGATCGAATTTCCGGATGGGCAAACAGTCGCCATCAGCTCACGCAAAACGCGGGAGTTCCGGCGGGAATATCAGTCTTTGCGATAAACCCGTGCATTCGCATCACCGCCGAAAGATCCGCAGCAAGGACTGCAGCAGTTTCGTCAAGGCGTTGAACACCTGCAAAACAAAACCGCCGATTTTTTGAAAGATCGTAAGATGCTGCCCCTTACCGTCGTCAAACGAAATTGCCAGATCGCCCTTGCCTTCGCGCAGCAGTTCCATCAACCGCCGGAACGTAACGGTTCGGCCTTCAACCTTTACACTGATAAATACGGTTTTGAACGTAACGCTGTGCGCGCCTTTTTCGACAAACTGCGCATCCAGATCGTCGCCCAAATCCGCAGGATTGATCCCGTCAATCGTCAGCGCATCAAAATACAAATAATAAGTTTCCGGATATTTGTCGACCAGTTCAACCCAATATCCGTACAGCAGATCCGCATACAGCGTCGTACTGCCGCTGAACGCAAGCACATTTTTTCCGTCCTTTTCCTTCGGATATGTGTACGCGATGCAGCGCAGGCCGGACGCCCGGGCGGATCTTTCTGTTTGCGAATCTGCGGGGGCAATCACCGTCAGCCGGCTGTTCGCGCCGCTGAACAGCTGCGCCTGCAGCGTCAGCCCTTTTCCCGCAAAGCAGACATTTGACAGCGCCGGGCAGTGTGAAAATGCATCGGCGTGGATTGTTGCAACATACTCGCCGACAAACGCCTCCTGCAGCGTCGGGCAGTCAGCAAACGCATAGTTCCCGATCTCTGTCACGCTGTCCGGGATAGACACATAAACAACCGTGCTGTTTCCTGCAAACGCCATATCCCCGATAGCTGTTACGGGATGACCCTGCAGCGCAGCGGGAATATACAACATCGCCTGTGCGCCGAGATATGCGGTGATTTCCGCGCTGTCATCTGCGCGCAGCGTATAACGCCAATCCTGCAGTATGCCGCAAACCGTGCAAACGCCGTCGACAAACCGGTGCGCCGCAGGCAGTACGCGCACATGCGTCGTCTCGCCGCAAACGGTACAAATATCATATTCCCGTCCGTTTTCGGTACACGTCGCCGCCTCGGTTCTGTGCTGCAGGCTGTGCGCCAATGTGTCGATTTCCTCGGTGTAGCTGCCGCCGCAGACCGTGCAGGTGTATGTCCGCTCGCCTTTCGCCGTGCAGGTCGGCGCGGATGTGACTCGCGCTTCGTATTTGTGTCCGGCGGCTGTGAGGATCTGCGTGTTGAATCTGTTTCCGCAAACTGTGCATTCCTCGTATTCGCTGCCGTTTTCGGTACAGGTTGCCGCTTCGACTTTGTGCTGCAAACTGTGCCCGTTGACTTCTATTTCCTCTGTATAGCTGTCGCCGCAAACGGAACAGGTATATGTCCGCTCGCCTTTCGCCGTGCAGGTCGGCGCGGATGTGACCCGCGCTTCGTATTTGTGTCCGGCGGCTGTGAGGATCTGCGTGTTGAATCTGTTTCCGCAAACTGTGCATTCCTCGTATTCGCTGCCGTTTTCGGTACAGGTTGCCGCTTCGACTTTGTGCTGCAAACTGTGCCCGTTGACTTCTATTTCCTCTGTATAGCTGTCGCCGCAAACGGAACAGGTATATGTCCGCTCGCCTTTCTCTGTACAGGTTGGTGCAGCCGTCACTTTCGCGTCATATTTGTGCCCGACAGCAGCGATGGCTTTTTCGTTGACCTTCTCGCCGCAGACCGTGCATTCGTCATACTCGCTGCCGTCTTTTGTGCAGCTTGCCGCTTCTGTCTTATGCTGCAGGCTGTGTTCCAGCATGTCGATTTCTTCCGTGTAGCTGTCGCCGCAGACCGAACAGGTATACGTTCGCTCGCCCTTCGCCGTACAGGTCGGCTGCTGTGTTACGGAAGATATATAGCGATGGGCATGTGCAAGCGGGTCGGTGTAGGAATCCGTATAACTATCGCCGCAGATCATGCAGGTGTGTGTCGTATAGCCGCCCTCAAGCACTGTCGGCTCAACAACCGTATCCACATACTGATGCCCGGCCGCCTCAACCGGCTCGGTGTAACTGTCGCCGCAGATCGAACAGGTATATGTCCGCTCACCGTCCTCTGTACAGGTTGGATCGACTGTGATTTCCGCGTCATACTGATGCCCGGCGGCAGGCGCCGTCTTGACGACGTTCAACTCTCTGCCGCATACGGTACACAGATCATACTCGCGTCCGTCCTGTGTGCAGGTCGCTTCTTCCGTCTTGTGCTCGGTCGAATGTCCGACGATGGGGAATTCCATGGTGTAGCTTTCACCGCAGACAGAACAGCTATAGGTATCTGTGCCGATCTCGGTCTCCGTCGGTGCGATCGACTCCATCCGTTCGTAGTTGTGCGTATGCTCCGAATGCGTACAGACCTTGAACGTGTAGCCGTGCGCGTCGGCATATTTTTTCGCGTAACAGTCTTCAGTCGTCGAGCAGATGTATGCAGTTGTCGACTTGCTGTAAAGGATATTCTCGCCGATGTCCTTCGTAAACCGGGGGATATGCACCGCGTCGGAGCAGCTCGTGAAGGCATTGTCGCCGATAGAGCGCACGGAATCCGGAAGGATAATGGAGCTCAGCGCCGTTGAGGAAAAAGCATATTTGCCCACGCTCTGTACATTGCATTCTATCCGAACGGAGGTCAATTTTTGCAGATAATAAAATGCGTAATCTCCGATATGCGTAATACCGCCTTGAATGATTACCTTTGTAACGTCATTACGCAATCCCCAAAAAGGAGGCCTTTCATAATCCTCCATCGGACCGTTCCCGGACACAGTCAGGTCATGACGAATGGTGTTGTATGTCCATGAAATGTGATCGCCTAAAGAACCGTATTGATTTTCCGCCGCGGCGTACATCGACAACGCTGCACACACCGTCAACGCGCACAGCAGCACGCTGCACACCCGCTTCAGAAGCTGTTTCATTCTTCTGCCCCCTTTTGAAAGATCAGGCCAATCCCGATCGTAAATTCCGTATCGCTGCAGCGCAGATTCACCGACCCGCCGCATTGTTCCGCCGCTTTACGGATATTATGAATACCGAAGCCGTGATTCTGTTTGTCGGACTTGCTCGTCCGGACATGTCCGTCACGGATAACCACCTTTTGGCGGACAGGATTGGAAATCTCCAGCAGCATGCCCGCGTTCTTGACCACGGAGCGGATGCGCACCGTGCACGGCGCGCACACAGCGCAACCCTCCACGGCATTGTCCAGCGCATTGGCCAGCACTGTGCACAACACGCTGTTCGGGATCCCCGACTCCGGGATCGTGCCGTCAAAATCGAATGTGATTTGCTTTTGCTGCGCGTGTTCCGCTTTATCCGTCAAAATTGCGTCCGCCAGCCGGTTCCCGGTAGAAAAGCGGCTGCGCGTCTGCTCGAGCGCGCGCGACAGATCGCCCAGATATGCCTGCGCTTCCTCGATACGGCCGTTTTGCAGCAGCGCGCGCACAGCGAAAAGATTGTTTTTGGAATCATGACGGAACGCCCGCACGTCCTGATTTTTGCGCATGATCTGTTCGTAGTGCTGCAGCTCCAGCGCATACCGCGCTTCGGCCTCCTTCTGGCGGCGAATCTGCTTGGCAAAGCGGTAAATCATGTACGACACCGCGCCCACAAACAGCGCGGCCGACAACATCCGCAGTCCATTGGCCGCAGCGGCATACAGCGGCTCTTCATCGGAAAGCGCGGCGCTGAAATACGTGGAATACTCCGCAAAAAAGATCACCAGATACAGAACGACCGGAATATTCTCAAGGAATTCCGGTTGAATGTGCCGCCGGGCAGTTTTTCCGCCGATCAGCGTCGCCGCGGCGCCCACGGCATACAGCACGCAAAAAACGATCTGCTGCTCGCGCCTTGATACCGGGTCAAAGAACGAGACGATCGTAAATTCAAGATAATCCACGACAGAACAGACCGTCAGCCCGAACCAGAAAAAGGTCATTCTTTTTTGGCGCTGAAACAGCAGATACGGCAACGCCATGGCTGAAATCATCAGCAGAATCTCCGTAGCCAGCCATGCGTTTTCTTCGTCCGCAATGCAGAAAACGGCCGTCGTATTGAGCGCAAGAATCGCAGCCAGTGCAATCCGGAACGCCGTCCTGCTGCGCCGGACAGGATAGCCGAACACAAAGCCGAGCAGCCCTGTCACAGCAGCGGTACAGCCCAGCAGCATCCCAAAATCCAAAATGCAGGATAGCGCCATCATCTCACTTCATTTCCAGATATGCTTTGCAAAAATCGGCATATTTACGTGAACTGATCGGCACACGCTCGCCATTTGGAAATTCCACATGTGCGCGGTCAAAACTGCTGAGCGCACGCATGTTGACCAGATAGGATCGGTGAACACGATAAAAGCCGTATGCTTCCAGCTCCTGCCCGGCGGATTCGATCGAACGCCGGCAAAGAATCTGTTCGTTCTCGGTACAAAAGTACAGCTCTTTTTTGGCCACCTGCACATAATAAATTTCCCGCAGCGGCAGCACGCTTGTCGCCCCGGCGCCTTTGATGACGATTTGGCGGTTAGACAGCGACGTATGCAGATACGCGTCCAGCGCCTCGAAATATTTTTCTTTGACCACAGGTTTGGTCAAAAAGCGGTGCGCTCTGACTACAAACGCGTCATATACGATTTCATCAAACGACGTGACAAAAACAATCGCCTTGCTGTCTGCACCGTATTTTTCGCGGATCTGCGCAGCAAATTCAAGCCCGTTGACATCCGGCATCTGATAATCCAGCACAAACACATCGAACTCGTCGATCCGGTTCTGCATGTCCAGATACGACGAAAAGACGGCGTATTCAAATTCCGTCTTTCGTTCTGCAATATAATCCTCCGTCAGGGAAACGAGGATCTCTCTGTCGATATATTCGTCATCGCAGATCGCAATTTTCACAGCCGCATCCCGCTCTCTTTCGTACTTCCTAAAAAACGCCAAGGCGGGAAGAACCGGCAGTTGCCGATCCTCCCCTTGCCAAGTGTTCCGAAATTTTATCTGTCAAAAAAGCCTTTCGCGCCGAAACGATCGTACACCTTGTCATAAATCCGGTGTACAAACCCATTGAACGCATTGGCCAGTTTGCTCTCCTTCTTTTCCGCCGGTTTTTCCATGGCACCCATGTCGATGAGCATCTGGTGGAATTCATCCATCAGCGCATTGTCCTTTTCGGGATCGTTGACCGTGCATTCCTTCATGGCGATCACGGCGTCATACTTCGCCTGCTGCTGTGCGGTGGGCGTGTGCGTTTCGCAGTATGTATCCCATGCCGGCAGATAGTCGCTCAGAAGTCTGTCGATGTCGCGCGCCTTGTTGAACTGCGGGTAATAATACGCGTCCGTCTCGCTGTCGCAGTCATCGACCGTTTTGATGTGGCCGAGTGCAAGATCCACTGCCAGCGCCAGCGCTGTATTGTTGTCCTCCAGCTCATGCGTCTGACCGTAGAAGAACCATGTGGAATCCTTGTAATAGGTGCCGGAAATGTCGATCGAACCATCGGGGGACAGTTCGCGGCCGTCCGCGGCATCAAACTTGCGGTCAAACGCAACGTACTTTGTGCCGGGCGCTGTGGAAGAAATATGAATAACCTCGTCGCTGTTGGTCGTTTTTGCCGAGCGGAAAAACTTAAACAATCCGTCGTCCGTGTGCCCGCCGAAACCGAGCCCGTAGCCGCTGATGAATGAGAAAGTCACGCCCTGCTTTTCGAGCGCGGCAAGACGCTCCCTGACCGTACGCTGCGCATTATAATAATCGTCCGCAATGCCGCGCACCAGATCCGAATCGAACTTATCCCGCAGCGCGGGGTAATCCTTGGACGGGATCAGCACCGTCAGCGACGGCGTTTCGAGCACCAGAATCTTGCCGAGTGCGCCGACAACACGGTCAATGATGCTGCGGATCACCGCCTTGGGGAACATACGCAGCGCAAGCGTGATCACCGGTCCCCACGGATCGCCGATCATTTCGCCCAAAAAGCCGTGATAGATCATGTCGGCGGATTCGTCCGTGTAATCCAGATTCAGCAGATCCGTACCCACATCGCTGCCGTCCCAACAGCCGACGATGCTCACAACGCGCCGCACATGATTCTGCGCCACATTCGGGTACGCCATAAGATATGCGCTTGTCACCGTTGCGCCCATGCTCATGGGCACCAGCACGACTTTGTCTGCGCCGAGCTTGTTTTCACGAAGAATGGTTTCAATAAAGGTATGCAGCGCTTCAACGTTTTCGTCTGTGCGGGAGAAGGGCGCATACGTGAAGCAGTAAAGATAATCTTCAAAGTTTTCGCCCAGGCGCTTTTTCGCGATCTCCTCGCAGGGAATCGAGGAGTAGAAACGCGCCTTGGCTTCAGACATGTATCGGCCGCCCTCGCGCGCCTGATTGCCGTACGGATATTCGGACACGGGGCAGGTATACCGCGGCGTGATGACATTGGCCGGCAAATGGCCGTTTTCATCGACGACGTTGTACTTGATGATGCTCTTGAGCGCTTTTTCTACCGTGGCATCGTGCGTGACGTCGCGGCGGATCGTCAGCGACAGCGCCAGCTCACCCACCAGCTTGAGCAGATTGGCAAACAGTTTGAAGTCCAGCAGTTGCTTGGCATCGTTGCCGGCAGCGGTAAAAACGGTTTCCATCAGATTCCACCGGTCGATGTACTGCCCGTTCGCCACCAGCGGCGCATAGTTTTTGTAGTCCTGCAACGTGCCGCTTTCAAACGCGTCGTCCGCAAGATACTTTTCGTCGAACAGGTACGACCGGGACTGCCCGATGCCCGTTACAAACACGATCAGGCTGTCCTCGCCGTCTGCGAACGCGGACGCTGCCGACGCCTGCGCAACACGAGGCGCAGCGGACGACGGAACCGTCAGTACGGGAACCAGCATTGCCAGACAAAGAATGAACGCGACGAGTTTTTTCATAGTCGATCCCTCCTGCGCAATATCATAGCATGAAAGTCCGGGAATTGCAAGTATACATTCACATATCGCTTGACAATTCCTTTGGAAAATGTCAAAATAATACCGACTTTACAGAGAGGAAAGCAATGTATGTCCGTACCGGAAACCCTGCATAAGGAAGAAAAAAAGGTCGAATATCTTGAATTGATTTACGATCTGATATTCGTCTACATCCTCGGGCGCAACAATTCGCTGATGCATCACGTTCAGGACGGTTTTGTCAGCTTCGGCGTGTTTCTCGGGTATATGCTCGGGACGCTGGCCGTAATCCAGATCTGGAATTTCACCACCTTTTACATCAACATCTACGGACGCAACAGTGTGCGCGATCATATCTCGCTGTTTATCAACATGTATCTGCTGTATTACATGGGCGAAGGAATCAGCGTGCATTGGCAATCCTCTTTTGTGCGGTATGTGGCCGCATGGGGTCTGATTCTTGTCAATCTCGGTGTGCAGCATCTGCTGGAAATGCACCGTCACGCACAAGCACCGTGGGAACGGCGGCATCTGCTGCGCCGTGCGGCAATCATCCTCGGGCAGTCCGTGCTTGTGTTTGCGCTCATTCCGCTGTACCGGCTGACCGGAACATCGTTTGCCGCCGTACCGATCGTGTTCGGCGTGACCTGCATGATGCTCTCAGGCGTGCGCAACAAACTGTTTCCGGTGGACTTTGCGCACTTGACCGAGCGCGCCATGCTGTATGTTGTCTTCACCTTCGGTGAAATGATCATTGCCATCGCGTCTTACTTTCAAGGCGCGCTGACGCGGAGCACTGTGTATTATTCCCTGCTGGCGTTCCTGATTGTCGCGGGCCTGTTTTTGAGTTACGGCACGATGTATAACCGCATTCTGGACAGAGAAAAGGTCACCAACGGCACGGGGTATATGCTGCTGCATGTGTTTCTCCTTTTTGCACTGAACAACATTTCTGTTTCGCTCGAATTCATGCCCCTGCCGCAGGTGGATCTGCTGGCCAAAACGCTGCTGCTGACCGGATCGTTTATCCTGTATTTTCTGTTCCTGTTTCTGCTTGGCCTGTATGCCAGGCACCGCTGCCGGTTTTCGCCGCGTTATCTGCTGGCCATAATCGGCCTGACCGCTGCTTTCGCGGCGCTGATGCTCTTGCTGCGCGCACATAGCTATATCGGCATTGCTCTTTCGTGCGTGTATATCTGGAGCATTTTCCTGACCATTTACCTGCGCGCCAAAAAAACCGGCGCGCCAACAGAAAAATAACCAAAAGGCGGTTTGACATGCGTTCGGACAATCCTGAAAAAATCCTTGTGCGCGGCGCACGCGTACACAATCTGAAAAATATTGACGTGGATATTCCGCTGCACCGGATTGTCGGCATTGCAGGTGTTTCCGGCTCCGGCAAGTCCTCTCTGGCGTTGGGCGTTCTATATGCGGAGGGTTCGCGGCGCTATCTTGAATCCCTCTCCACCTACACCCGCCGGCGGATGACGCAGGCGGCCAAGGCGGATGTGGACGCAGTGCAATATATCCCCGCCGCGCTCGCGCTGCGGCAGCGTCCCGGTGTGCCGGGCATCCGCTCCACATTCGGCACGGGGACGGAACTGCTGAACAGCCTGCGGCTGATGTTTTCGCGTTTGGCAGAGCATCGCTGCCCCAACGGCCACATGCATCCGCCTTCACTCGCCGTTGCGGCCGGACAGGCGCTGGTCTGTCCCGTATGCGGCGTGCGGTTTTTCGCACCCGGCGCGGAGGAACTCGCGTTCAACAGTCAGGGCGCATGCCGCAAATGCGGCGGCACCGGCATGGTACGCACAGTGGATCCGGATACGCTTGTACCGGATGATTCATTAACCATTGACGACGGCGCAGTCGCCCCGTGGAACAGCCTGATGTGGTCGCTGATGACCGACGTGTGCCGCGCGATGGGCGTGCGCACAAATGTGCCTTTCCGCGATCTGACAGCGCAGGAAAAGGAAATCGTGTTCCACGGCCCTGCCGAAAAGAAACGCATTTTTTACAAATCCAAAAACACCAATCAGGCAGGTGAACTGGATTTTACCTATTACAACGCCACATACACCGTTGAAAACGCACTCGCCAAAGTCAAGGATGACAAAGGTATGAAGCGCGTGGAAAAATTTTTGCGCGAGGAAATCTGCCCCGATTGCGCCGGCACGCGGCTGTGCGCGCAAGCACGCGCGCCAAAGCTGCTGGGCATATCGCTGGACGAAGTCTGTACGCTGCCCCTTTCGGATCTGATCCGCTGGGTCGACAGCGTCCCGGGCGCTCTGCCGGAGGAAATGCGCCCGATGGCACAAAGCATTTGCGATGCGTTCCGCGGCGCAGCGGTACGGCTGGTCGATCTGGGTCTGTCCTATCTGTCGCTTGACCGCGCAGCGTCAACACTGTCCACCGGCGAACGGCAGCGCATGCAGCTCGCCCGCGCCGTACGCAACCGTACGACCGGCGTGCTGTACGTTTTGGATGAGCCGTCGATCGGACTGCATCCTGCC